>CALVJF010000053.1 GCA_944331885.1 uncultured Bacilli bacterium | reverse complement strand
TGGTTATTTACTATTTTAATAATATTCATAGGCAATTGGCAATCTTTTTCTCTAGTTTTAATGACATTTATTTCAACAATTATAACATCTAGATTCAAACATAAAAATGACGTGTCAAACATAGTGGAAAAAGCTAAAACTAAAGATATAATTCAAATTTTAGCCAATTTATTTCTGCCAACGTTATCGATTATTTTTTATGGAGTTTTCAAAAATCATTTATTTCTTCTTTGTTTTATTTGTACTATTGGTGAATCGTTATCAGATAGTTTAGCATCTGAAATAGGTATTTTGTCCAAAAAAAATCCTATAAATATTTTAACCTTAAAAAGAGTTGAAAGAGGACTATCTGGTGGATTAAGTTTTTTAGGAACATTTGCTTCAATTTGTGGATCCATCATTGTTGCACTATTCTCGTATTATTTTTATAATATAACTCTTAAACATGCAGTTTTAATAGTTGGCATTATATTTACTGGCACAATAATTGACAGCGTTTTAGGAGCAACTATTCAATCAAAATATAAATGTTTAAAATGTAATTTTATTACTGAAAAAACTACTCATTGTAATTATGAAGCTAAATTAATTAGTGGATTTAAGTTCATTAATAACGATGGTGTAAATTTCTTAACAAATTTAACAACTTTAATAATAACAATTATAGTATTTTCTTAATTTAAATATTTTCAAATATTCAAAAGTTTGTTATAATATAATCATTATAAGGAGTAAGTAATTAATGAATATTTCAAAGTTTAAAAATAGTAAGAAATTTTATATAGATTCCATAACTACTGGCAAAGAAAATAAAAATGAAGTAAATATAACCTTTCAAAATGAAGATGGCAACCGAATTATGATCAATAATATGGTTCCAGCATTTTTGAAAGTAAGCGACAAGGATTCAATTGCTAAAGAAATTATTATGTCAGATATTGCTTTTTTATTAGATATAGATGTTTCAATGGTTTATAAAGTAACTAACGATCGAGATGAAGAAGCAATTATTAGTAAAAGTGTTTGTAATCAACAAGAATTATTAATTAGCATGGACTATGTTTTTAAAAAGTTGTATCAAAAATATTCTAGTGGCATTTCTGCTTCTTCCAACTGGATGACTCGTGCCTTGCAAATTCCTGAGAGTACAGAAGAAAATCCTTTAACTGCCGAAAATGAATTAAAAGAATTAATTGATATGGGAATTAATAGCGCCTATGAAGCTTTTAATATTCAAGATAAAAGACCCAATGAGTTCAAAAATAAATATTTGTCTATGATTCTCTTTGATTATATAACTAACCAAAAAACACGAAATGCCAACGATTATAGTATAATAGTTAATAAAGATACAAAGCTATCTCGTTTATCTCCACTATATTCAATTGGTAATATTGCTGAAGATGAAATAAAAACAATATCTTTTAATAATCGAATTGTTGAACGTAATAGTTTAATTAATGTATTATATAAATATTACTACCCTTATATTAAAGAATTATCGCAATGTATTTCGTTACATAATGAAACATATTTAAAAAGTATAAAACTTATTTGTGATTTCAATGCTAAAAGAGAATTGGCCGATAAAATATTGATCCAAATAAAAAAGAATATTGATTATATTCAAAAATTAGATGCACAATATTCTGGTGCCATTAAAGAAACAAAAATAGATTACACTCAAACAACTATTAGAATAAATCAAACTGTTATGAAGAAAAATTTGTTAATTCAAAATAAATATCCAGAAAAATTACTCCAGTCACGCTGTTTAGAAGTAAATCCTGTAATTGAAGAAGAAAAAGAAATCGGTGTAAAAATATCTTGTGAAAAACCAATTAAGCAATCAGGCTTTTCTAATGTTTTTCTAATTACAAGTGCCATTGCTTTTGTTTGTGGATTAGGCGTAGGAATAGCTTATTTCTTAATTATGTTTAATAAGTAGTTCGCTACTTATTTTTTATAAATTTATCATAGCAACAATTTAAATTTTTTAGTATAATTTGTATATAGAAGTGGTGATATTATGAACGAAGTTTATAAAAAGGTTTTAGAATTTAAAAATAAATATCCTGGCGGTGTATATTGGTTTAGATTAAAAAAACATAGTGCTGTAGTTGAAAGACATTTAAATCCAGACGAAAAGGTATTGTACGCTTTTGCTGCCCAAAAAAATAATTCCGTTTTCGACGTTTTTAGTACCGCAGCTATTGTCCTAACTACTAAAAGATTAATTATTGGTCAAAAAAGATTGGTATGGGGCTATATGTTGAATACAATAACTCCCGATTTGTTTAATGATATGCAAATTTATCAAGGTTTACTTTTTGGCCAAGTTACTATTGACACTGCCAAAGAGACAATTTATTTGACCAACATAGCTAAAAAAGCTTTGCCAGAAATAGAAACTCAGATATCAACATTTATGATTCGCGAAAAGCAAAAATATGCTAAAAATACTTCTAATAATTCAAAAGGTGTTTAATGAGTAAAAAAAAATTACGTCTTCTTTTAATAATCTTTTTAATTATTACATTTTTATTATTAATAATATTTAAAGACAATAGTTATAGCAAAGTTTACGATATCGATGAATATAAAGTAACAGAAGAATTTAATGATAAACAAAGTTATTACTATTTTCAAATAAAATATAATTCTCTTGACTATGAATTACTTATTAATCACAAATATTCTGGTGAAAAACTAATCACTAACATTACAAAATATAGTGAAAAAGAAGAACTATGTCTTGTATTAGAATTAACAATTGGTAATTCAACATTAGTTTGTTCTAAAGATAATAAACTGATAAATTGGAACTTAATTAGTGATAATTTAAAAGATAAAATTCCATCAGAATTAATAAAAGAATATTCAGAAAATTCATATACTGAAAAAGATATAGCTATTTTTAACAATATCGCCAGCAAAATATATATATGGAATTATAAAGGATTTGATATTATTGAAAATGGAAAACTTAAAACATTAAATATATTTGATGATGATGTTTACGATACTAACTTAATTGCTAAAGTTAACAACTATATCATTATTCCTAACTATAATCAAAAATATAATTTTAATAAAATAATAGTTTTAAATACTAAAACAGACAAAATAGAAGAATGGGAACTTAATTATGAAATATCTTATGATAGTTATGTAATGGGATCTTATGAAAATAGTATTTACTTAGTCGATATCAAAAATAAAATTCAATACGAATTAGTTCCTCATAAACAAAAAGCTAGAATAATTGCCACAAAAAATTCTCAAGGATTAGTTTACAAGAAAGAATGGCAAAAAATGACAGTTAATCAAATGATTAATAATAAAGAAACATTTACTTTTAATATTATTTATAATTATCAAATAGCTAGCCAAAAATTATATTTATCTTATATAAATTCCCCAAATACAATCCAAGTAACAAATAACCAGGTTGATAAAATAGTTGCAATTAATGATAATGAAGTTTATTATTTAAGCCAAAATAAATTATTTTACTTTAATATTTACGATGGTGAAAAGCTTTTGGCTCAAAAAGAAGAATGGCTGTTTAATAATGAAAATAAAGTTTTCATAATTTTTAACCAAAAATAAGATCTTACATAATCTATATTAGGGTGATAAAAATGTATGATAAATATCTTATAAAGTCAGGAGAAAATCTTTCAAGCATCGCTCAAAAATTCAATACGCTAGAATCTACTATATTGGATATTAATAATATACCTTTTCCTGATATGGTTAGAGAAGGGTTAGAAATAATTGTCCCTCAAAATAGTAGCAATTATTTTGAATATTATACGATTAAACAAGGAGATTCCTTATATCAAATTGCCAGAAAATACAACATAAATCCTGAATTATTAGCAACATTAAATGGTTTAAATATGGACGACTATATTTATCCTAATCAAAGAATTATGGTTCCTAAAAGAGAATATAGTTATTACATTACTAAAGAAGGAGATACTATAAATTTAGTCTGCGACAAATTTAATATAAATAGAGATAAATTGCTTAAAGAAAATCCAACAATATATTTGGCTGAAGGGCAATTACTAGTTAATAAAAGATAAAATGTATTTCATTTTATCTTTTTAAATGCTATAATTAACTAAAATAGGAGGGGTAATACATGATCCTAAGAAAACCATATGGATTTTTAATCAGACATTTTCGAGCTATTCACTTAATTATTTTAGCTTTAATTTCCTATTTAATTTATCGTACAAACAAATTAGAAAGCTTTTTTCAAGATTACATAGCTAGCGGTTATACCACAAAACTAACTGATTTTGCTAGTCAATATTTTAACTCTATAGTATTTTTTTCTTTTATAATATTGATAACAATCTTAATTTCAATTTTATTGCTAATGAAATCAAAGAAAAAATCTATAAAGTATTACCTATTAACAACAATTTATTATTCATTTCTAATGATTTTATTTATCTTAAGTTATAATGTTTTAATAGAATTAGAAAGCACATCCCTTGAAGCCTCAACTATAAGGGTATATCGTGATATCATTAATTTATTCACTTATCCCCAATATATTTTTGCAACTTATACTTTACTAAGAGGTGTTGGCTTTGATATTAAAAGCTTTAACTTTAATAAAGATTTAGAAGATCTTGATTTAATTGAAGAAGACGAAGAAGAAATTGAACTTAAAGTTAATGTTGAAGGATATAAGGTTAAACGTCAAACTAGAAGAACACTAAGAGAATTAAAATATTACATTTTAGAAAATAAGTTTGTGTTTACTTGTCTATCAGCCATAGCTGGTATTGTCATTATTGTTAGTTTATTTCTAAATTTTCAAGTTTATAATAAACGTTATAAAATGAACCAAAATTTTGCATTATCATCATTTAGTATCACATATAAAGAAAGTTTATTAACTGATCGTGACTATCAAGGAAATATAATTCAAGAAGGAAAATATTATTTAGCAACAATAGTAAATATAACGAATAATTCTTCATTACCCAAAACATTAGATACTATGCAATTCCGCCTTTTAATAGGTAATAAAGTAATTTATCCAACATTAGATCGAAGCGGAAAATTTGTAGATATTGCTTCCCCGTATTATGGCGATTCTATTCCATCTCAAAAGCCCCAGGTATACAGCCTTGTATATGAGTTAACAGAAGATGAATTAAAATCTTCATATACCATTAAAATCTTAGATACAGTTGAATATGGTGAAAAAGAAATAATACCAAAATACAAGGTAATTAAACTAAAACCAAAGATAGAGACTAGTACAACGATTGAAAATACAATTGATTTAAAAGAAAAATTAAATTTAGAAGCAACAGCTTTAGGAAAAACAACATATACAATTAATGATTACAAAATTTCTAACAAATATGAATATTCATATGAATATTGTTACAATGAAAATTGTTACCCTTCCAAAGACTTAGTAATTATAGATCCTCAAAAATATGACAACAAAACATTACTTATTTTAGAAGATGAATTAGTATTTGATGATACAACATATTATGCCTCAGACCGCAGTGTGAATCATGATTTTTACAAAGATTTCTTTAATATTTACTATACTATAGATGGTAAAAATTATCTAACGAAAGTTACGGATATCACTCCTCAAAATTTAACTGACAAGACAATATTAATGACAACAGCTAACATTGAAAAAGCAGAACAAATGTCAGTTCGCGTTACTGTTCGGAATAAAACATATATAATTGATTTAAAAAAATAAAAAGCTTTTAGAATAAAGCTTTTTATTTTTTTATATAATATATAGATGAAGTAAAGTAAATGTTGGAAAATTTTAAGAGAAAATACAAGTTATATAATTAATTTGTATTTTTTTATATTCTTTTAGATAAAAAATAGTCTAATCTATAATTATCTTTTGAATTAAAAT
>CALVJF010000052.1 GCA_944331885.1 uncultured Bacilli bacterium | reverse complement strand
ACTTTAATCCTTATGAAGCTAGTGCAATTATTAAAAAAAGAATAAAAGAAATGAATTTTGGAGAGTATACATTTCCGGAGCGTTTAAAAATCAATGAACCAGAAAGGGTAGTTGAAAAGGAAATGATTATTCGTTCTAATATAGAAATTCCAAAAGTTAAAGTATGTTATAAAATTAAAAAAGATAAATTTAAAGATTATGATGATTTATTATTAAGAATATATATTGGAATGATTTTAAGAGCCAATTTTGGTGCTTCTTCTGATTTGAAAGAAGAGTTAATGGAGAAAGATTTAATTACGGGGATGGGATATGCTAGAGATATTATAGATGATTATATTTTAGTGTATTTTACTGTAGAAACTAAATATGTTGATGAAGTAATTAAAATAATTCAAGATAAATATGAACATATGGAAATTGATAATGAAATGCTAAGACGTCGCAAGCGTGCTAATATTGCATCGTTAATTAATGATTATGATGATATTGAGTATGTAAATAGTGAGCTTTTAGATAATATTATTGAGTATGGTAAAGTTATTGATAATGCGTATGATTTATATAGTAATATTGAATTAAGTACGTTGCAGAAGATTATTAAGTTAATGCAAACAGATAATATGGCAATAGTTAAATTGTTGCCGAATGAAGAAAACTAATATTTGGTGTTCTTCTTTTTTTATAGTATAATTATTTAAGGTGATAGATGTGAGTAAAGAGAAATTGATTTATTATTTAGTGAATGGATGTTGTTTTTTAGTTATGTTATTTTTATTATTGGTATTTTGTAATACTAATAATATTGTTGCTGCTTACATTAGTGGGTTGGGAGTGAAGTTTTGGTTAATAATTTTGACACCAGTGTTATTTATATTATTAAACTTATTAGAAAAATTAAGCATTAAGAATAATTGGGAAGATCATTTTGTATTTATTAATGATTTGTTTAAGTTATTAAGTTTTATACTGTTTATTACCGTTATAATTATGGGGATTCAAAATATATTGGATGGTTTAGCAGTTTTTTCATTAAAATTGATATTTGTAGTAAGTTTAGGTTGTAGTGTTTTTAATATATATTATATTATTAATGGAAAAGATAAATAAAAAAAGTTCGATTGATTCGAACTTTTTGTTTTTATTATCTATTATAGAATTCAACGATTAGAGTTTCATTAATTTCTTGATTTAATTCACTTCTATCAGGTAATCTTAAAAGTTTACCAGCCATTTTTTTGGCATCAAATTCAACAAATGCTGGGCGATTTAAAGTAGCTTCTACAGCTTCTTTAATTGCTGGATGATCTGAAGAATTTTCTTTAACAGCAACAATATCACCAACTTTAACTTGATATGATGGAATATTAACTTTAACTCCATTAACTGTTATATGTCCATGATTTACAACTTGTCTTGCAGCACGTCTTGTTTTAGCTAATCCTAAACGATAAACAACATTGTCTAAACGAGATTCAAGTAAGTTTAAGAAATTATGACCAGTGTTGCCTTTCATTTTAGAAGCTTTTTCAAATAACTTATGGAATTGTTTTTCGTTTAAGCCATACATAAATCTAACTTTTTGTTTTTCTTGCATTTGGATTCCGTATTCACTAACTTTACGACGTTTGTCAGCTCCATGAATACCAGGCGCATATGGACGACGAGCTAGTTCTTTACCATTTTCAAGAGTTGAAAATCCTAAACGGCGTGATTTTTTGTATGCAGGTCCAGTATATCTTGCCATAATATTTCTCCTTTCTATATTTTGCTATATAAAGGTTGTTAATTATTAATTGAGGGGAGTTTATTTTAATATTTTCACTTGGGCAGCCAAGTTACTAATAAACTTAAGTAATAAACACATCTCAATAATAAATAACACTGCCCAATACATCGCATAAACTATTATACATTATTTTATTTTTTTGTCAAATAGCAGTTCTAAAAAAAATGTATACTAATTATCGACAATTTATGATAGAATTAATTTAAGGTACGGAGGTTGTTGTATGACAGATACTTCATATATTTTGTTAGGAATTACTTATTATATATTAGCAATGGTTATTATTGTTGTAGTATTGAATTTTATTAGTAGAAAAGAAAAAAAGTATTATCAAAATGAAATTAGTAGTTTAGAAAGAAATAAAAATTTGATAATATCAGCTTCTATATTATCAGAACTAAATAAAGTAGAGGCTCTGTTAAATAATGATACTCTGAAGGAAACATATGAAGAATGGCAAAAAAGATTTAAGGAAATAAAAGATGTAGAAGTGCCTAAAATTACTGATGATTTAATAGAAATAGAAGAATTATTTAATGAGCGACAATATAAAGATTTAAAGAGTAGAATTGCCAAAATTGAATTAGATATATGTTATGTTAAAAGTAAAGCTAATACATTGTTAGAGGAAATAAAAGAGATTACTTTGAGTGAAGAAAGAAATAGAGAAACTATTTCTAAATTAAAAACTAATTATCGAGAAATTGTTAGTAAATATAACAACAACAAAAATGATTATAAAGACATCGGGGCATCATTAGAGTTGCAATTTGAAAATGTTGATAAATTATTTAGTGCATTTGAAATTGCTATGGATAATAATAGTTATACAGAAGTTGGGAAAATAGTTAAAGCAATTGACGATACAATTGGAAATTTAGGTATAATTATTGAAGAAGCACCAAGTATAATTTTAATGGGAAAAGGAATAATTCCAAAGAAAATTGAAGAGATTGAAAATATAAGTAATAAAATGATAAAGGAAGGATATAATCTTGATTATTTGAATTTGACATATAATATAAGTGAAGTAAATAAAAAAATAAATGATATTTTTACAAGATTAAGTGTACTAAATGTAGAAGATTCAATTTTTGAATTAAAAACTTTTATCGATTATTTTGATTCAATCTTTAATGACTTTGATAAGGAAAAAATAAGTAAAAAGATATTTGAAGAATATGCTAGAACAATTTTAGTAAAAACTAAAAAAATGCAAAAAATAAATAATGAGTTATGTAAAAAAATTGAAGCAATTAAATTTAGTTATGATTTAACTGATGAAGATGTAAAAGTAATTGATGTTATTAAAGAAGAATTGGAATTAATCGAAAAAGATTATGAAGAATTAATTACAGCTCATCGTAGTAAGTCATTTGCTTATTCAAGATTGGGTAAAGAAATGGAGTTGTTAAATGTTCGTTTAACTAAGACTGAAGATAAATTAGAAACAGCTTTAAGATCTTTGGGTAGTTTAAAAGAGGATGAATTGCGTGCTAGAGAACAGTTGGATGAAATTAAGGATATTTTGAAAAAATCGAAAATTAAAATTCATAGTTACAAATTACCAATAATTCCTAAAAAATATTATGTTCAGTTATCGGAAGCAACAATTGCTATTAGAGAAATGGTTAAAGAACTGGAAATGAAACCAATATCTATTAAAACTTTAAATACACGGGTTGATACAGCTAGAGATTTGGCTTTGAAGTTATATAATACAACTAATGAGACCGTTAAAACAGCTGCTATGGCAGAGTTAGCAATAGTTTATGGCAATAGATATCGCCCTATTAATAGTGAAGTGGATTTGGGAATCAGTAAAGCTGAAAGTGCTTTTTATAAAGGAAATTTTAAATTATCTTTGGAAAATGCTATAAGTGCTATTAATTTGGTTGAACCTGGTGTTTATAAAAGATTATTAGAGTATTCACAAAATAGATAATAAATATTTATTATCTATTTTTTGTTATTGGAAAAAGTTATTAGAATTGCAATAAGGTGTGGAAATTTATTTGATACTATATTATAATGATAATGGTGATATTGTATTATGATATACTTAGATTATTCGGCGACAACTCCAGTAATGTATGATGTTTTGGAGTCATATAATAAAGCAAGTCGTGATTATATAGGAAATGCTAATTCTTTACATGCTTTGGGAACAAAGTCGAGAGCTTTACTAAATAGTGCAACTAGGCAAATTAGTGAGCTTTTTAGTGTTATGGATAGTGAAATAATTTATACAAGCGGAGCAACCGAAAGTAATAATATGGCTTTAAAAGGTGTAGCATTAGCTTATGCTAAGAGAGGAAAACATATTATTGTTTCAAAACTTGAACATCCATCTATATATGATATTTGTGGATATTTAGAAAAATTGGGATTTCAAATTAGTTATGTTAATAATGATGAAGAAGGATTAATTGATTTTGAAGATTTAAAAAATAAAATTCGTCCAGATACAATATTAGTAAGTATTTGTGCAGTAAATAGCGAGACAGGTGTTAGGCAACCATTGAAAACATTAAGACAAATTATTAAGAAAGAAAATTCTAATACTTTGTTCCATTCTGATATGACACAAGCTGTCGGGAAAATTGCTGTTAATATGCATGATGTTGATTTGGCTAGTATGAGTGCTCATAAAATATTTGGACCAAAAGGAATTGGTATTTTATATAAAAGTGAAAGAGTACTTTTAGTACCTTTAATTCATGGAAGTAGTCATCATAGTGATTTACGACCTGGTACGCCTCCTTTACCATTAATTGTAGCGATGTCTAAAGCATTAAGAATTGCTCTTAATGATTTAGAACGTAAGGAGAATTTTGTTAAGAAATTAAATGATAAGATATGTGAAGAATTTAAAAAATATGAAAAAATTAAGATAAATAAGACTAAGTATTCTATTCCCCATATTTTAAATATAAGTTTAATGAATATTAATCCAGAAACTTTTATTCATGCTATGGAAGAAGATGAAGTATATTTAAGTACTAATACTGCTTGCTCTTCTGGAGATTTAAGTACTTCGGTAATGGCAATATATAATGATAAAAAAAGAGCTACTACAACAATTAGAATTAGTATTTCGCATATAACTACTAATGATGAAATAAATAAATTTTTGAATTTTTTTGACATTGAATATCAACGTCTTAATAAGCTAATGGGGTGAAATTAGTGAAAAAATTAATTATATTAATTAGTTTACTATGGCTAATTACTGGTTGTGAAAAAAAAGAAAGTGTTGCATTAGATAGTGAAGTTGAATTATCTGTTTTATCAATTAATTGTGATAAAACAGAGGAAGAAGTAAATGATGGAGCAATTTTAATTGATGTTAGAAGTGAAGAAGAGTATAAATTAAGTCATTTAGATCAAGCTATAAATATTCCTGTCGACGTTATTGAAGAAGAAATTGTCAACTATGTTGTTGATAAAAGTACGCCAGTAATTTTGTATTGTCGTAGTGGAAATAGAAGCAGTAATGCTGCACAAGCTTTGTTAAAATTGGGTTATTATAAAGTTTATGATCTAGGAGCTATGGATAATTGTCAAATATAAGACTTGTTTAAGTCTTTTTATTTGGTATAATGTTGGTGGTGGTTTTATGGAAAAACTAATAATGATTAAATATGGAGAATTAAGTACTAAAAAAGGCAATATTGGTTTCTTTTTGAATACTTTAAAGAATAATATTGTTAGTGTATTGGATGGGCTTAATTATGAATTAAAACATGATAAAAGTAGAATGTTTATTGAAGTAGATGATTTAAATGAAGCTGTGGAGCGATTAAAAAAAGTTTTTGGAATTCACGAAATTAATATTTGCTATAAGATAGGTAATTTAAATTTAGATGATTTAGGGAATAATTTGGTTGAAAAATTAAAACAAATTAATTTTAATACATTTAAAGTGGAAACTAAAAGAAGCTTTAAAGGCTTTTCTTTAACTAGTATGGAAATTAGTAAAAAAGTTGGCGGATTAGTGTTAAAATCTATTGCTAATGTTAAAGTAGATGTTCATAATCCTGAAATTTTAATTAATATAGAAATTAGAAACGATGCAATGTATTTTTATTTTGATAAAATTCCGGGTATTGGAGGTTACCCAGTTGGAGCACTAGGTAAAGGTTTACTAATGCTTAGTGGCGGTATTGATTTACTTGTTGCTGGATATATGGCAATTAAGAGAGGAATAAAATTATAA
>CALVJF010000051.1 GCA_944331885.1 uncultured Bacilli bacterium | reverse complement strand
AATTACAATTGATAGAGTAGATTTTTATCTACTTTTTTCTTTGAGTAAAAACATGATATAATATAATAGATTTATGAAAGAAGTGATGAAAATGAACAATAATCCGATTCAATGGTATCCTGGACATATGGCTAAGACGAAAAGATTAATTAAAGAGAAGTTAAATCTTATTGATGTAGTGTATGAACTTATTGATGCGAGGATACCTTTATCATCTAAAATTAAGGATATTGATGATTTGATTAGTGATATTCCTAAAATTTTAGTTATGACTAAATGGGATTTATGTGATCAAGTTGAATCAGAAAAATGGGTAAAATATTATGAAGAAAAGGGATATTTAGTATATAAGGTAGATTTAAATAATCCTAATTCAGGTAAAAAACTTATCAATATCACTCATGATTTAATGAAAGATAAACAAAATTTAAGAGCTGGAAAAGGCTTAAAAGAAAAGGAAATAAGAGCATTGGTAATTGGAATACCAAATGTTGGTAAATCAACATTGATTAATAGAATGGCTCTTAGAAGTGCTGCTACGACTGGGAATATACCAGGTGTTACTAAAAATTTAAGTTTTATTAAAACAAATAGTAATATTTTGTTATTAGATTCGCCTGGAATATTATGGCCTAAATTAGATAATCAAGAAATAGCTTTAAATTTAGCAAGCATGAGTGCTATTAAAAGTGAAATCTTGCCATTAGATGATGTAGCTATTCATATTTTAAATAAATTAGATAAATATTATCCTAAAATTTTGAAACAGAGATATAATTTAGAAAAATTAAGTGATGATTATTGTGAAGTTTATGATAAAATTGGATATAAAGTAGGGGCGTTAATTCGTGGTGGCGAAGTAGATTATGATAAAGTAAGTTTAACTGTTGTTAATGATTTAAAAAATGGATATATTAAAGGTATTACTTTTGATAGGAGGTAGTTATGTTAACTGAACAAGTTATTGTTTATTTTAAGGAAAAATTGGGATTAGATGTTTATTTGTCTGATAATGAAATGATTATGTTTTTTGCTTCTTTGTCTGGGTATTTATCACATAGTAGAACTGGTAATAGTAGTGGGAGAACTTTTGGAACAATTAAAAAAAATTTAGATGATTTATATGATTTTTTAAGGAAGATTGGCTGTAAAGAAAGAGAAATAATTACGATATTAGAAAATTCATTTGATATGTTAAATGTTGAAGTAAAAAAACTTTATAATAAATACTTATTGTTAGGAGTAATAAAAGATTGTGAAAGTGACCCTGATTTTCGCAAAAAGATGATTATTACACGTCCAAGAGATTTTCGCGTAAGCTTGGAAATGGTTTACGCTCGTTATATGTTTGCTGTTAGTGTTGGCTATCCAGAAGCAAAAATTAATTGGTCAATGTTAATGCATGATACTAATAGCGAATTTGCTAAAAAATTTGTAAAAAATGCTTATTATAAACCATATAAAATATTTGAATCGACTAGTGATTGTACCCCAGAGTGGTTGTTAAACAATTTTCCTATTGATGATAATTTTATTAATTCATTAAAAGATTTAGAAGTTAATAAAGGAATAGTGATGCAATTTGAACAAGAGCAACCTAGAATGTGATTTATTAAAATATGAGAAAGCTTTATATAAAAACGGTGTCAATTTAATTGCGGGAGTCGACGAAGTTGGTCGTGGTCCTTTGGTTGGACCAGTTGTGGCTGCTGCAGTGATATTGCCAGTCAATTATCATTTAGAAGGCCTTAATGATAGTAAAAAGTTAACTGAAAAGAAAAGAGAAAGGTTTTATGACATTTTAATGCAAGAAGCTGTTGCAATTGGAATAGGTGAAGCGTCTGCTAAGGAGATTGATGAAATTAATATTTATCAAGCTAGTAAACTGGCAATGATGCGAGCTCTTAAAAATTTAAAAATTAAGCCAGAACATGTGCTGGTAGATGCAATGCCACTTAAAGAAATAGATATTCCTTCGACAAGTATTATTCATGGTGATGCTTTGTCATTAAGCATAGCTGCTGCTAGTGTTATAGCAAAAGTTACTCGTGATCGAATGATGATTGAACTAGATAAAAAATATCCAGAATATGGTTTTGCTCAACATAAAGGGTATCCAACTAAAAAACATTTGGAAGTTTTACAAAAATATGGTGTTTTAGATAATTATAGGTTTACTTATGGACCAGTTCGTGATTTAATTAATAGTTGTGAAGAGGTGTAAAACATGAAAAATATTTTTTTGAATCGTGTTGTTAAAAATTTTATTTTAATGATGATTGTTTTATTTAGTTCGGAAATTATTTTTAGAATTGTATTAAATATTCCAATCTTTGAATGGTCTTTATTAAGAATATTTTTAGGTATTAGTATTTTTAGTTTAATATTAAGTGTTTTATATTCTTTTTGTGGTCGTGTTGCCGGAAATGTATTAACTTTTTTAACATGCTTAGCTGCGAGTATATACGCTTTAATCCAAGCAGGATTCGAAAATTATTTGGGAGTTTATATGTCTGTGGGGACAAGTACGCAAGCAGGTGCTGTTACTGATTATTTAAGTGATTATATTAAAAGCTTTAATAGTGATTTTTATTTTATTTTGATACCTGTGGGAGTTTTATTTTTATATTATTTATTTTTAGAACGTAAAGTAAAAGCAATTATTAGAAATAGAAAATATAATGTTTTAGAAATAATTGGAGGAGTTAAAGCTAAGGAAGATGAGAAAAATAGAATTCGTTTTGAAGAAAAGAAAAAATTAAGAGTAGCAAGATTATCTTTTTTGACTTTGGCTGTTATTTGTGGATGTTTGTATTATTATTCTTTGACTGCAGATTTTATGCAAAATAAATTACAATTAGTTTCTAATAAAAGTCTATTTAATAATCCGGAAATGCCAAATATAGCAGTTAATCAATTTGGAATAGGGATGTTTGGCTTATTGGATGTAAAAGCGATGCTTTTACCTAATAATGGATTGGATGATGAATTTAATAGTTATACAAAGCCAGAACAGGAAATTACTGATTATACAAGATATATTGATGATACTGTTTGGGAAAATTTAATTGAATCTGAAAAAAATTCTACGTATAAAAAGTTACATAATTATTATATAAGTAAAGAAATAACACCTAAAAATGATTATTCAGGAATGTTTGAAGGTAAGAATTTAATAGTTGTTATGATGGAATCTGTTAATAATATTGTAATTAACGAGGAATATTTTCCTAATATATATAAATTATATAGTGAAGGGTGGAGTTGGGTGAATAATTATTCACCACGTAATTCTTGTTCAACTGGTAATAATGAAATGAGTGGTATGGCAAGTATTTTTACTATTAATAGATCATGTACTGCTAATTCTTATAAAGATAATACATATTTTAATGCTATTTTTAATTTATTTAATCGTCAAGGTTATACAACAAGTAGTTATCATAATTATACGGAACAATATTATTATCGTCGAACAATTCATCCTAATATGGGAAGTATGAAATACTATAATACTGTCGATTTAGGAATTCCTTATAGTAATTTATATCAAGAGTGGCCAAGTGATGTAACATTGATGGAAAAAGCTTCAGATATATTCTTACAAGAAGAACCATTTATGGCGTGGATTACTACTGTTACTTCACATCAACCTTATTATCAAAGTAGTGAATTAGGCGATTTGTATCTAGATGATTTTAGTGGTACAAATTACGATATTACGTTAAAGAGATATTTATCAAAATTAAAAACTTTAGATAATGCAATCGGTAAATTAGTTGAAATATTAGATAATGCTGGTAAATTAGAAGATACGGTTATTGTTTTGTATGCTGATCATTATCCTTATGGTTTAAATAATAATGTCATTGAGTCAATTTTAGATTATGATGTTGATAAAAACTATGAAGTTGATAGAACACCATTTATTATTTACAATCCAACTTTAACACCAACTAAATTTCAAGAATATACTTCATATATGAATATTTTACCAACTGTAGCTAATTTATTTAATTTAAATTATGATCCAAGATTATATTCAGGATTTGATATTCTTAGTGATGAATATCAAAATCGTGTTGTTTTTGCTGATGGTTCATGGCAAAGTCCATTAGGTTTCTATGATGCAGCAACTGGTAAAATGAATTATTTTGGTGATGATGAGTATACCGATGAAGAAATTATGGAAATAAATAAAGAAATTATGAATAATATTAAAATGTCTAATTTAGCTATTACAAGTAATTATTTTGAATATTTGGGTAATAAATTAGTTGAGGGGAATGCTCCGATAGTTAATAATTCAATAATTAAAGAAGATGATGTAGCGACAGAGGAAAATAGTGAAGGAACTTTTCAAGAAAATTCTTAGTAAGAAAGGATTATGATTATGAAGAAACTAGTAATAGTAGAATCTCCAAGTAAAAGTAAAACTATTGAAAAGTATTTGGGTAATAATTATAAAGTAGTAAGTAGTAAAGGACATATAAGGGATTTAGCAACGACAGGTAAATATGGGTTAGGAGTAGATGTTGATAATAACTTTACTCCTTCTTATGTACCTATTAAAGGCAAGAAAAAGACGATTAGTGATTTAAAAAAGATGGCTAAGGATTATGATAAAGTTGTTCTTGCTACCGATCCAGATCGTGAAGGAGAAGCTATTTCTTGGCATTTATACGATGCAATGAATTTAAAAGATCAGGATTATGAAAGAGTAGTTTTTCATGAGATTACGAAAGATGTTATTAAAGATGCTTTTCAACACCCTAGAACAATTGATTATTCGTTAGTTAAAAGTCAAGAGACAAGAAGAATATTAGATCGTATTATTGGTTTTAGATTAAGTAAATTAATGCAAAGTAAAACTGGTGGTAAAAGTGCTGGGCGAGTACAAAGTGTTGCTTTAAAATTAATAGTTGATCGAGAAAGAGAAATACAAGCTTTTGTGGAGGAAGAATATTATACAATTAAAGCAATTTTCTCAGAATTTGAAGCGGGCTTAGAGAAATATAAAGGTAAAGATATTGAAATTAAATCAAGTGTTGAAGCTGATGAAATATTAGAAAAATTAGGTAAAGTTTTTGAAATTGTTAAAATTGAAAGTAAGGAAAAGAACAAAAAAAGTAAAATGCCATTTAAAACTTCAACTTTACAACAAGTTGCAGTTAATAAACTTAATTTTGCTTCTAGTAAAACAATGCGAATTGCGCAAAAACTTTATGAAGGAATTGATTTAGGTAGTGAAACTGTTGGTTTAATTACTTATATGCGTACTGATTCAACAAGACTTGCACCAACATTTATTGATGAGACTTTTAAATATATTAAAGAAGTATATGGTGATAAATATGTTGGTGCAGTAAAAAAAGAGAAAAAGTCTTCTAATCAGCAGGATGCCCATGAAGGAATTAGACCAACAAGTATTCATCGAACTCCAGAAAGTGTAAAACAATATTTAAGTAGTGATGAATATAAACTTTATAGTTTAATATATTATCGAACACTTGCTTCTTTAATGCATGATGCGGTAATTATTACTACAGGTGTTGATTTATTAAATAACGATTACTTATTTAGAGCAACAGGTAGTGTTTTAAAATTTGATGGCTATTTAAAAGTTTATGGTAGGTATGAAGATAATGAAGATAAAGAATTACCAGATTTAAGTGATGTTAAAGAAATTACTGCAGATGATATTGTTAGTGAGCAACATTTTACGAAACCATTGCCAAGATATACAGAAAGTTCTTTAATTAAAGAATTAGAAAAGTTAGGTATTGGAAGACCTAGCACTTATGCGACAATAATTGAAACTTTAAAAAGTCGTGATTATGTTAAAGTAGAGGATAAAAAATTTATTCCAACAGAAGTTGGCTGTGAAACTACTGATAAATTACAAGAATTTTTTAGTAAAATAGTTAATGTTAAATATACTGCTAATATGGAAAAAGAGTTAGATGAGATTGCTTTAAATCAAATAGATAATATTGAAGTATTAAAAAATTTTTATAATGATTTTGAGCCTTTAGTAGAAGATGCTTTCAAGAATATGACAAAAAAAGAGGCTGAGGCTACAGGTGAAAAGTGTCCAGAATGTGGTGGAGATTTGGTAATTAGAAATGGTAAATATGG
>CALVJF010000050.1 GCA_944331885.1 uncultured Bacilli bacterium | reverse complement strand
GACTCATATATTTTTTCTTATCACCCAATATATAATTTTCTATTAATTCTTGATTCTCTTTACTAAAGCTTTCTCGATATTTAAAATAAGTTTGCTTCAATAATCGTAATGGTAAATTAGCAGTTTTTCGATTGTATCCCAATAAATACAAATTAATCTTTCGCTCAACACTTCTCAGTTCGCCATCACTAAAGTAACATTTACTATAAGCAAAATAAGATTTTAATAATTCTTTTTCACTAGTACTTAATCCTTGATAAAAAGCTCTATCAAGTTTTATAAATTCTTCCAAACTAATATTTTCAAATCTTTTAAAAGCATCACGATAATTTTTAGACATTCCAATCTTTGGCACATCAAAAATTAACATCTTTTTTTGCTCTAATAACTCCTTTTTTAAGTCCAAGTAATGTTCATCAACCCCAATAAGTAACTTCCCAATTTTAGTTAACGCCCTATTAAGCATATTAGCTTCAAAATAACTGCCACTACTTTTTTCTAAATAAATACTAATATATACTTTTCTTTCAAAATCATCTAAACCATCTCTAATTAAAAAATACTTAACATAATCATCGATACTACCTATATCAACGCTAGTAGTATTATCAACTATACTCGCTAAACGATTGAATAGCTCCTCATTATTAAACAATTTAAGTAATTTACTCTTAGCACGTTTTAAATACTGACTAATTAATTGTGAAGAACAGCATAAATTCCTAGCTAAATCACATACTTTAACACCTTTATATTCTACATAATAAAAAACAAAATATTCTGCAGTTTTTAAATATTTCTTTATTATTCTTAAATTATTATATACTGCCTCTTTATCCTCAATTAAATCATAAGACACATCATTAGTCCCTATAAAATACTCTAAGGAACTATCTTCACCAACTTCTTGACTAAAACTCACAGCCACATAATTTTCATATTCTCTAACAACTCTTAACCTCTCGGCAGTAAATTTTAAATCATTGGTTATTTCTTCATCACTTGGTAAAATACCAAAATTTTCTTTATAACTAACTAAATACTGCTTATATAAATTATAATCACTATGAACGTATTCTGGTACCTTTAAAGAAGTACTATTTTCTTTAATAAAACGCCCTATTGATTGTTTAATCCAATAATATACATAAGTACTAAATTGGGCTTTTGTAGAATCATAAGTTTCTATAGCCCGCATCAAACCAATAGCGCCTTGTTGAAATAAATCATTACTATCGTATAAAGCACTAGTTCTTCTACATTCATTGACAATTTTCCAAATCAAATTAGAATAATTGTTTAATAGTATTTCAAAATCTTCCTGTTTCCCAAGTTTAATTTTCTCTACTACTTCAATTATTTCTTCATTGCTCAAAGAATATTTTCCCATAAAATCACATCACAATTAGTAACTATTCTATTAAGATTAAATATTTTAGTCAATAAAAAAAAGAGTATTACTCTTTCTAGCTTAATAAAAAATTCACTAATACCGGTCCTAAAATTAGGAGTAACATTAAAGGAATGAAAAAAACAACACTAATTACACTTATTTTAACAGGCATTTTGCCTATCTCACTTTTAACTTCTAATAATTGCTTTTCCCTTAAATAATCAACTTGATTGTATATCGATTCCACAATATTATTTCCAAATATAGTAGATTGTGTAATATTCAAAATAACATTATTAATTGCATCTGAAGGAATTCGGCTTTTCATATCGTTTAATGCTTCACTCATACTTTTACCTAATCTTACTTCCGCTAAAGTCTTCTTAAATTCCTCAGATAACTCACTATCAATATTATCACAAGTCATATCCAATGCGCCCTTTAAATTTCTTCCACTTTCTAAAGTTAATGCTAAGACTTCGAAGAAAAATAAAGCCTCTACATCTAATTTTTTAATTCTTTTTTTAATACGATAATCCAAAAAGAAATACTCACTACCATAATAACATAACACAGTCACTAAAGGTGCTAATATATAGCCATTTTTATTAAAAATCAATAAAACAATAAATATAAATAAACATAGCAATAAACGTTTGTTCAATAAATCTATAACATCATAATTATATCTAATACCTAGCAATTCAACTTTGTCACTCACCTTGTTAATTGTCTTTTCTTGATAAATTTTTTTAATTATACTATTTCTCTTCATTAAATATCAATCCTCAAAACTTTCTTTATAATTAAAATATATAAAGCAAAAATAATAATAATTAAACAAAGAATTGCCATTCCTAAACTAGTAGTAAATAAAGGTGTAAAATAACTAGGGTTTAATAAATAAATTACTAAAGCAAAAACAAAAGGTAAAAAAATTAATACGCGAAAAACAAACAAAGAAGAAGCAGTCATACTATTTAACTCATTACGCAATTTTTTCTTATTATAAAATGACTTTTCTATTGATGCAAATACTTTAACAATATTACCACCAGTTCGATTCAATAACGCTAAAGAAGAAGTTATATATTTAGCATCTTCTAATTGTACTCGATCATAAAATCTCCCAAATACTACTTCCAAACTCAATCCATAAGTAATATCCATATATATTTTAGAAAATTCATCACTAATTGGGCCATCTAATTCTGTTTTAACTATTTCTATTGCTTGCATAATATTTCTTCCCGATTTAAAAGCATTATTCATAATTATAATTGCTTTTAACAAATCATCAGCAACTCTTTGACGTTTTTTAGCAAAACTAATAGCCAATATCATGTCAGGAATAAAGAAGCCTATTAAAAATGATATTAAAAATCCCATAGGATTAAATGCTACATACTGAAAAGTAATCGTTAAAATATGTAAAATAACTAATAATAACCCAAGCATAAATTTTATTGCTACATAATCCATACTATTCTTTTTATTACGTTCTTCATAACTAATATGTTTATCATAACGCATTGCATATTTTCGTAAAACTACTGACTTACTAAGTAATTTACTAAACAGAGAGACTATTTTCAATAAAAATAACTCTATATGCTCGAAAAAAGATTTTTCTCCATCCTTTAATGAATATAAAGCAAATTCGCCAATTCTTTTTTCTTTTTTTATACTTTTAGAAGCTCTAAGTAACCATAAAATCACAATTAATAAAGTAATAATCATTATTACTTGAACTACAAATACTTCTAATATAAATCCCTCTGGCATTAGTAAACACCTCCTTAATTATTATTTTTTAAAACTGGTAAGCTTACACCATTTTTAGTATCTTTTAATTCTGCAAAAATATCATCAACTGTATCTATTCCCCTAGCTTTAATCTTTTTATATACTTGAGGAATATAATTATACAAAATATATTCTCCATCAACTTCTCCTTTAGAAGTTAATCCATTTAATTTAAAAGCGAATATTTCTTTAAGTTGTAAATTGCCATCTTTTATACCTACTAATTCACAAATACTAGTAACTTTTCTTTTTCCATCACTCATGCGATCAATATTGACAACTAAATCAATAGCATTATCAATATATTCACGAACAGCTTTAATTGGAATATCTATTCCACTCATTAAAACCATTGTTTCTAAACGATTTAAAGCATCAACTGGGCCATTAGCATGTAAAGTAGTTATTGACCCATCATGACCAGTATTCATAGCTTGTAGCATATCGAAAGCTTCTTTACCACGGACTTCTCCAACGATTATTCTATCTGGACGCATACGTAAAGAATTAATAACTAAATCGCGAATAGTTATTTCTCCTTCACTCTCATAATTAACTGTTCTTGTTTCTAAAGAAATAACATGTTTTTGATTTAATTTTAATTCGGCAGCATCCTCTATTGTAATAATACGTTCATGTTCCCCAATAAAACTACTCAAAATATTAAGTAAAGTAGTTTTACCAGAACCAGTCCCCCCACAAACAATAATATTTAATTTACCTTTAACAGCTGCCTCTAAAAATCTTGCCATATAAGGAGTTAAACTACCAATACGAATCATTTCTTCTACACTAGCCATACTCTCCTTAAATTTACGAATTGTAATTACTGGTCCTTTAGTACTTAAAGGAGGTATAACAGCATTAATACGTGAACCATCACTTAATCTCGAATCAACCATTGGATTAGTAGCATCTATAGTTCTTCCCAAAGGTTGAATAAGTCTTTGAATAGTTCTAATAATATGTTCATCATTAATAAATGAAACACTATCATCTTTAATTATTTGACCATCTATTTCAATATATATATCATCAGGACCATTAACCATTATCTCTGTAATATTTTTATCTTCTAATAACTCAGTAATAGGTCCATAACCATTTATTTCATTATCAATTAAATTATATAAATGACTTCTCTCTAAATTACTTAAATCGTACCCTTCAATCGTAGCATCAATTTCATCATTAATAAACTCATTAAGTAACTTATCTTTAGGCATCTCCTTATCAATAAGATTCTCTACTATTTTAGTTCTTAAAGTATCAAGTAACTTCTTATCAGGAAATATATCATAATCGGTAACATTTTTAATTTCTTTATGACCCCTAGGAATTTCAAAAGCATCAATTAAACTTGGTCTACTCATTTTCTTCACCACCATCTCCTAAAGCATCAGCTGCAATTGTCATTAAAGTAGAATAGTCTTTCGTATACACTTTTGCAAAATGCTTGTCTAGTGTAACAATTTTTCCATTCATTAAATATACATCAATGTCTTTAATAAACATTCTTTTAGATAAAGTATAATCCACATTAGTTTTAATAATATTTTTAATATCATACAAAGTAAAATAATTTTTAAAAGGATCTCTACTATCATTAAGTAATACTCGATAATTCTTTAAATTAACATCTCTAAATATACTCAAAATAGATTTTAAATTTTTTAAGTCTAAAGGATCATTAGTGACAATAAATAATATCTCATCAACCTTATCCATCATCATTACATTTATTTCATTAAGAATATGATTGCTATCAATTAATACCACATCATAAAAATTACTAGCTCGGTCTAAAATTAAATCAATATATTTAGCATCAATCTTATTAGCTTGCCTTGGATCTTTAGGACTAGCTAAAACATCAATATACTCATCATATTGTTCAACATAATCTCTAAATTCACGATAGCGATTATTATTTATGTCATCAACCATTGTATATATACTTTTTTCAAATGGTCTGTTTAAAGCAGTTGCAATTCCTCCACCATATAAATCTAAATCAACTATCAAAACCTTTTTACTAATTAACTCATATATACCAGCTAAATTCAAAGTTGTAATAGTTTTACCAACTCCACCTTTAGCACTACTAATACAAAGAGTTTTTCCTTTTCTACTAGCCATCTAAAATCCCTCTATTCTTTAAAATCTATTTTATCCTCATTTTTATATCCTGTAATATTTACTTTTATTTTATATTTATCAAACCCCAATATTTTCCCAAATATGCTATCAATTTCATTTTCATTTTTAATCCTTAACTCATCACCAAAACTAACTTCTAATTTATCTACTTCAAAATCATTTTTTAAAAACAATTCTTTAATCTTATTAATATCTTGATTATCATAAGTAACTCTTATTATATCTTTAGTAACACTTTTAAATTTTTCAGTTTTAGTATAAATTAAACCAGTATCAACTATAAAAGCCGCAAACATAATAATAAGAGGAATAAGTATCACAAATAATACTAAAGTTTGACCCCTACTTTTCATAATCAATCACTCTTTTAACTTCTACTTCATAAGGATCATCCAAAATTAAATTCAATCCTGGAGTTACCAAATTTATTTTCTTAATTAAAATTAATTCAATATATTCATTATCATCATTAGCAATTTGTAATTCATAACTTTTATCATTAGCTTTTATAAAACTATCTATTTCATCATAAGTTTTCCCATCACGATATAATTCTACAACATCATCTAATGTATGCTCTAAAACATTACTATTATATACAACCTTTCCAATATCAATAATCCCTAGTAATAATAAGAGAAATACTGGCAAGATAATTACAAATTCTACTAAAGCTTGTCCTTTACTCTTCACACATATTCACCCCTACTATACTATTTAAAATTATAACATATATTTAAAATTATTTAAACCCAAAATTATTCATTAAAAAAGATTTATAGTTAAAACTATAAATCATAAACTAA
>CALVJF010000049.1 GCA_944331885.1 uncultured Bacilli bacterium | reverse complement strand
TTAAATAATGATTTAACAATGATTAATGATATAATATCATTGATTAAAGAGGTAATTTTATATAAAAATAACATTAACAATTTTTATAATATTTATTTAAATTTGGACAAATAAAAAGAGCTATAAAGCTTTTTATTTTGCACAATGACAATCTTCACTGCATTGGCAATCATCATCACATTGGCAATCTTCACTGCATTGGCAATCATCATCACATTGGCAATCATCACCACATTGGCAATCATCACCACAATCGCATTGTTCATTGCAGTTACAACTTTCGCCATTAGGGTTATATTTAATAGCACTTGTTGGGCAAGAATCAACAATGTTTTGAATACTTTCTTCATCAATGTTTTCTGTTGAAATGACTGTTGATAAGCCTTGATCATTAAAGCCAAAATGTTCATCATCTAAGGCAACACAAGCGCCACAGCCAATGCATGAATTTTCATCTACATATAATTTTTTCATTTTAATCACTCCTTTAGTAATTATAATATAAAATATAAAAAAATAAAATAAAATACTCCACAAAATTAGAATATTATGTTACTATTAGAGTAAGGAGTTGCTGTATATGGAAAGTAGAATGAAAAAATATTATACTGAAGAAGAACATATTCCTAGTCGTCAAGCTAAGAATATGGATTTATATAAAGATATAAATTCTACAAATTTAGATGATTTTAAAGTTAATTCCAATGTTGCTGTTTTAGATGATAACGGTACTAATATAGATATTGATAGAATTAGAGATATGCTTGATAAAAAATATCGCGTAGAACCTAAGAAAAAGAAGATTGCTGATTATGATGAAGATTTGTATCAAGGAGTTAATCTTGATGAGACACGAGAGTATGATATTAATGCTATTTTAGAAAAAGCTAAAGAAAAGCAAGTTGTTAATTATGAAGTAGAGAGGCTTAAAAAAATTAGAAATACACAATTTGATATTTTAAATAGTTTGGATTTAGCTAGTAAAAAAGAAGAAGATGATGAAGCCGAAGATGCTAAACCTTTGCGTGATGATCAAGCTCATTTAATGGAATTAATAAATACAATTACTTCTAAGGAATTAAAGCAAGATTTAGATCCGCTAGACATTTTAACTGATTTAAAAGGTGATGAAAATACAATGGTGGTTCCAGGATCAAAAAATGGTATTTCTGAAGCTGATAAAGAAGAAATTAAAAAGGAAATAAAAGAAGAGGTTAAGCAAGAAGTAAAACAAGAGGTAAAAGAAGAATTAGATAAATCATTTGTTACTAATACTATGGCTTTTACAGAAAGTGATTTTGATGATTTTAATGATTTAAAAGAAGACGTAAAGTCTAATGGAATAGTTATAAAAATATTAGTTGTATTAGTGATTTTAGTGTTAATCGGTGGAATAGTATTTATGTTAAATGGGATATTTGAATGGGGACTATTTTAATAATAGTCTTTTTTATTTCATAAAATTTAATATGAAAAAGATGAAATTAAAAGAGAAGAAATATAAAAATGTTGTTATGATTTTTTTAGTATTAATTGGTTTATTTACCTATTTATTATTAAAAATTTTTAATACTAGAATTTCTCCTAAAATATATGATGTAGTTTTAATGCGTCTTAATAAATACGTTAGTAGTGTGGTTATGAATGTATTAGATCGCGATGTGTTTGTTAATGAGGAATTAAATGAAATATTATTAATTAAAAAAAATAATGTTGGGGAAATAATAAGCGTTGATTTTGATATGGTTAAAGCTTCAGATATTATTAGAAGAGGGATGAATAATATTAGTGAGGCTTTAAATGATATAGATGGTTATGCAACAAGTGAAGGAATATTAGAAGGAAATAATTTGAAGTTTGTGGATGGAAATGTCATTTTATTATTTCCTTTAGGAATGGCGAGTGATAATGTTTTTTTTAATCAGTGGGGGCCTAGGATTCCAATTGGTTTAAACGTAGTAAATGAATATTATGGTACTTTAGATACTAAGATACAAGATTATGGTTTGAATACCGTTTTAATAGAAATGTATATTAATATTACCATAACTAATGGAATTGTTATTAATTTAGAAAATTTTAATTCTACAAAAAGTTATAGTGTTTTATTTTTATCAAAGATAGTTAATGGTCGTATTCCAGATTATTATAGAAATGTAATTGAAAAAAGTTCACCACTTGTTACTAGTTAAATTTAATGATAAAATGATAATGGTGATAATAGTGAATAGTAACGTGTTTATTAATCCAGCTTTTCAATATGCAATTACAGAATTTATGGCTTGTAAAAGTAGTAGACATTCAGTTAAATATTATGATTTTTATATTATGACTATTAGAGCATTGGTATTTTTGTATGGGGAAGCCGATATTATTAATTCTTATAAAACAATGAATGAAAAAGGAATGGGTGGTTTCGATGTTAATGTTAATAAATATGGTTATCCTTTAAGTGAAATAAATCAGTTTAAAATAGATTTTTTAAATTATTATAATATTGATATGGCTGAAAAAAGAACTATAGTTAAAGAAAAAAATAAATTTTTAATTGAAGTTGAGAAAGATTTGATTGATATGTTTTTTCTTAAAATGCAAGCAAGGGCATTATCTACTGCTGATATTAATAATTTTTATGCGATGTTATTTACAATGGATAGTGCAAATGCTTATATCAAGTCTTTTAACTTATTAACTGCAACAGACGAATATGCGGTGCAAAATTATTTTAAAATAAAATTATTTCAGTACGAAAATAAAATTGATTTTAAAGCAATTATTGTCAATAAGTTAGATATGGCAATTTATAATCATTTTGGAATAGCAAGTGATATTGTTGATAAATGGACTCAAAGTCAAGTGGATTCTGTTAATGCGCAAATTTTTGATTATGTTAAAACAAGTTATGATGATCCAGATTTATTAAATAAAATGAATCAATTGTTGACTACGAGAAGAAAGCCAAAAATAGAAATAATTTATTAGGGGGATTTTGAATGAAAAAGATAAAAATTAATGGTATAGATTATGAAGTAATAGTAAATGAACGTGATGCCATTGATGAAAAAATATTAGATGAAATGGTTACTGACTATTTTGGTAATTTTACTTATATTTTGGGGGATTGGGCATATGGTAAATTGCGTTTAAAGGGATTTTATGATGCTGATGATAAGAATGTAAGTGAAATAAATAATATTGATAATTATAAGGAATATGTTGAAAAGTATTGTGCCTATGGTTGTAGATATTTTTTATTAAAAAAGTTATAAATGATTGAATTATAAAATTATTTTTGCTATAATTTATTGTAGAATAAGAGGGGATCAGTTGTGGCGGAGAGACTAGTTATTACTAAAGATAATGGTGAAAATGTAACTGTAGAATTTGTTTGTGCATTTGCTATTCCACAAATGCAGAAGCAATTTTTAATAACTACAATGAATGAAATCGATCCTAATGGCTTGGTTATTTTAAATGTGAGTGAGATTCAAAATAAAAAATTAATTAGAGTTGTTAGTGATGATGATTGGTCAAGGATAAAACAAGTAATGCGTAGTATTATTAGCTCTTCTGTTGGCGATTTTAAATATTTGCCTTATTTTAATACAATTAATTCGAATATTGATTATGCGCGTAATATTTCTGTGCAAGGTGTTGCTAAAGATCAATTGGTTAAAGACTATGGTGAAAAGAAGCCAGTTAGCGATGAAAATTCACAAAGTACTCCTCTAACTCAACCAGATGAGCCATTAGTTGATGTACCAATGAATCCGGCATTAGGCAATACTGCAACTCCAGTTGGGTTTGGTGAAAGCGAAGTTGCTCCTGGTATAGTAGAAGTTAAGAATCAACAGCCAGTTAATCCTGTGGCAGATTTTACTCCGGTGTCTGTAACTGAAAAACCAGTTGATTTGGTTAGTAATAATCAACCATCAATGAATCCTCAGCCAACTGCACAACAGCCAATGCAGCAGCCAGTAAATATGCCAAATAATAATTTTAATCAAAATATTCCGCCAATGGGATTGCGTGCAAATCAACCGGTATTTAACCAAATTCCTAATCAGCAATTAAATAATGCGGCACAATTTAGTCAGCCACAATATAGTCAGCCAATGCAAAATAATGCTAATTCTGTTAATAATCAAAATATTTTTAATATTAATTTTGATCAAATTGTTACTGAAGCTAAAGAAGTGTTTATGGAAAGTGCTCGTAACTTAGCGGAAGTAATTGTAGCTAATGCTTTTGAATCTATAAAGAAAAAAGAAGAAGAGTTAAGAAATAGGGAAATAATATTGGCTCAAAGAGAAGCCGCGATAAATCAACAAACTATGATGAGTATGAATCAAATGCAATATAATAATCCACAAATGATGAATGGATATAATAATTACGGCAATCAACAAATGCCAAATCAATAATATAGAGAATAGTCTCTATATTTTTTTAATATAATTTAATATGAAAAAAGTTATTGAAAATAATTATTTAATTAAAGTAGATGATTTAAAAAGTGTTGATAAAATTTATTATTTTTTAATTAATAATCAATATTACTTTTTTGTGCATTGTTTATTTTCAGAGGAAGAGATAAATTCTAAAATTACTTTATTAATAGAGTTTAAGAATAATAAAAAGTTTCATCAATTGTTACCCAATATATATGGAAAATATTTAACTAATGGGTATGTTTTAATGAGGATTCAAGGGTGCTTGGATATTGAGTATGGAGTAGAGGATATAATACATTTTAGTAATGAATTTTCAGTGAATAGTAAAAATTATGTTACATGGGATGTTTTATGGAGTGAAAAAATAGATTATTTTGAATATCAAGTTAGTGAGAAGGCTTATGAGAAAAAAGGAATAATTGAGAGTTTTAGTTATTTTGTTGGCTTGGCTGAAAATGCAATTACTTATTTGGATAAAGTTAAATCATTATTTCCTAAAATGAATATTAATTCTTTTAAGTTATGTCATAGAAGAGTTTTGTATCCTAATTATAAATTAAATTTTTATAATCCACTAGCTTTAGAAATTGATTTAAAGATTAGAGATTTTTGTGAATATATTAAAAGTAAATTCTTTGTATGTTATGAAGAGGTATGGAAAGACATAGATTTATATTTTGCTAAAGAGAATTTAGATTCTTTTTTGTGTCATATGTTCTATGGACGAATGTTATTTCCTTCTTATTATTTTGATGCTTATGAGATGGTTATTAATAATGAAGCAGAGGAAAGTATTTTAGAAAAGTATATTATTAATATAGATAAGTATAAAGACTTTTTAAGACAATTAAAAAAATATTTGGATAATTATACCCAAATATTTGATGTTTATTGGTTAAATAATTAATCGTCAGTAATATTTATTACGTCTTCAATTTCAGGAATTTCGGCTTTTAAAGTTTCCAAAAGACCATTTTTGATTGTTACATCTAAGAAAGCACATCCTATACAAGCACCACTTATAGTTACGTAAACAATGTTATTTTCATATTTTATATATTTTATATCTCCACCATCCATATTAATATATGGACGAACTGAGTCAATTATTTCATTAATCTTTTCAATTGTATTATCATTATTCATTTTAATTTCTCCTTTACTTAATTATACTAGATATTAATAGTTTGTGATATAATTTTTTTAGGTGATTATATTTATGAGTAGAAAATATAAAGTAGGAATGATTATTAAAGGACAAGTAACAGGAATAGAAAAATATGGAATTTTTGTAAATATTGATTATGATTATAGTGGATTAATTCATATTTCTGAAGTATCAGATGGATTTGTGAGAAACATTAATGATTATGTTACAATTGGGGAAACAATTTATGTTAAAATTATCGGAGTTGATGATGATAATTTACAATTAAAGTTATCTATTAAAAATATAAATTATAAATATGGAAATAATAAAAATGGGGTAGAGGAATCGCTTAGTGGATTTAGTCCATTAGCTGATAATTTAAATACATGGATTGCTGATAAATTAAATGAAATAAAAAACTCTAACTAAAAAGTTAGAGTTATTTTTAAGATGGTGCCTAAGGCCGGACTTGAACCGGCACGGGCTTTAACACCCGCAGGATTTTAAGTCCTGTGCGTCTACCTATTCCGCCACTTAGGCATAGGCACTTGTCTTAATTGATAAGACTATTAAAGTATATCGCATTAATTGTTATTTTGCAATACTTTTTTAATTTTTTTACTTTATTTTTATTTGGTTAAAAAGTGTTGACATAGTTTTTTAGATTATGATATAATCATTTTGTCGTTGAAATAAGGACATTTTGGAGGAATACCCAAGTCTGGTTGAAGGGACCGGTCTTGAAAACCGGGAGGTCGTGCGAGCGG
>CALVJF010000048.1 GCA_944331885.1 uncultured Bacilli bacterium | reverse complement strand
TTATTAATCAATCTTATGATTTAATAGAAGAATTGAATGTATTTGATAATATTAAAATTGCTTTAGAATTGCAAGGTATAGATGATAATGAGCCAGTAAATGAGATTTTAAAAAAATTTAATTTAGAAAGTTTGAAGAAAAGAAAACCTGATGAACTTTCAGGTGGTCAAAGACAAAGAATTGCAATACTTAGAGCATTAGTTAAAAAACCAGCAATGATTTTAGCTGATGAACCAACTGGTAATCTTGATTCTAAAAATAGTCGAGAAATTATGAAAATTCTAAAAGAAATTAGTGAAAAACATTTAATTCTTGTAGTATCTCATGATTTAAGTTTAGCCAAAGAATATGCTGATATGATTTTAACTATAAAAGATGGAAGATTACTTTTATAAATAAGGTGAAGATATGTTAAGGTGGAAAAATGCTTTCTTGTACGATTTAAAGTGTATTAAAAATGGTTTGGTTTTTAAAATAGTATTTGGATTATTATTAGCTATTTTAATTTCTTTTATTTGCTTACTTTTTAAAATTGTTAAAACAGATGTTAAGGAATTGCATATAAAGACTCTTCTAAATAGTGATGTAATAAATGTTCAATTAAATGTTAATGCCACTAATAAAGAAGAAAAAGATAAAAAAATATTTGAAATATATCAAAAATTACAAAATGAATTTGAAATTGATAATATAGGATTTAGTTATGGTATTTATGACCATAATTTTGCAGTGTTCTGGCAATTTTGTACAGAAGAATATTATTATAAGTATTATGAAATTGCTCTATCAAATAGAGATGATTATAATGAGTATATTATTGGTAATTTGAATTTAAAATTGATAGGTAAAATGCCAGAGAAAGAAAACGAGATAGTTATTAGTAATTATTTAGCTGATTATCTAATAAAATTAGGTATAACTACTGATAGTAGCACGTGCTTTTTCCCTAAATCTTATGAAGAAATAATAAGTAGTGATGCGGAAGTAAAATTGGGAGATTTGTATTTAAAAATAGTTGGCATTTATCAAGATAATAGTAATATTGATAAAAATAAAATGTTGAATAATGAAGATATTGAATATGTTAGTAAAAATGCTTTTAAAATATATATTAGTGATGATTTTTTAAAAAATGATTTTGAATTTTATAAAAAAGCACTTTACATTTATGAAAGAGATTATGATAAGTTGGTAAAAATTTTTAATTTAAATGATGATATAAATGTCACAACAATTTATAGTGAAGAGTTTAATTCTTTAAATAATACTTTAAATAAGATAGATAGTTTAATTGTTTTCCTCTTGTTAACTCTTTTGTTCGTATTTTGTTTGATGGTAAGCATTTATGGAATATTATCTATTAAAAAACAACGAAATAATTTTAATGTATTGAAAATACTTGGGGCTAAAAATAATGATTTAAAAAAGATAATTATTGTACAAAATTTGTTTTTTAATATTATTTATTTTTTTGTTAGTATAGGATTTGTTTTAGGACTTAGCTGGGTATTTAACTTATTTATAAGTAATAATTTAGAAGTTAAAATTACTCTTTTTATGGTTAATTGGAAGGATATAGCTATTTTAGGAGGATTAAGTGTTTTTGGCACACTAATTAATATGTTAGTTAGTTATAAATTTAAATTAAAGTAGAAATTTGCTTTTTAATTTGTATTTTGGTATAATGTTTTTAATTTTTTAGAAAGCAGGTTGTTTTATGAGTAGATTTAGATTAAATTCTAATAATGTTTCTTCTTTCTTCAGCAATGAAGATTCTTTGAAATGCAAAATAAAACAAGTTGCTTTAAAATGCCAAAAAAGTATTGAGCATTTTTCTTTTAATGTTGAAGAATTTCGTTCTTATATAGCTGATTATTTAATACCATATATGTATTATGATCCTTTATATTGGTATAGTAATCCTTTAATTGGAGAAATAAAAAAGCACATTGGGAATGAAATTCCAATGTGCTTTTTGAGTGAATTAGATACTATTGAACAAGATGAAGCATTTTGTAAATCTTTAGCTGAAGTTAAGAGAAATATTGAAGAAGTTTTATTATTGAACGAAGATGTAAATGAAGAAGAAGCATTAGAATTATTAAATATAAGTATTTTATTTGATGATTTTTATCCGGATTTGATTTGTAATTTCTTGATGGGTAAAATAATTGAAAGGAAAATAAAAATTAGTGATAATGACTATCAAAGATTATTTTTTAGGTTTGTAGAGTTATTTAAAAGGAGAAATGGTTTAAGTTGTTATTTTACTAAAGGTATTTTTGAAAATAAATTTGATGAGAATGGAATTATTATAACTGATGCTGTAATTAAAGTGAAGAATGGAACTTATCGAATAATATTTAATGAAGAAAGACTTAGTTGCGAATATATTTTGGATAACTTGAAAACATTATTTCATGAAGTATGGCATTTTGTACAGAAGAATCCTAATTATAGCAGTCTTTATTACCGAGAATTATTTATAATGGATACTTTTTTAGCTAAAACAAAAGGAGAATATGGTAATAACAATTATGATTTAATGGCTGATGAAGCAGATGCATTTTTAAATGAGAATGTCTTATTATATCAATATTTAGCAAGAGTAAGTAAATCGGTATTTGAGCGAGAAAAAGATGATCTTTTAAAAACTATTAGGGTTAAAGGTATTATGCGAGATAATTTAGAAAGAAGAGACCAATTTGGTAATGTTATCTATTTAGATGAATATTTTGAAAAAATAGCAAAAATGTATAAAATAAATCCTTATAGTGACTTGGGATTAATTTATACGTATGACTTTAGTGGTAAAAGACTTAGGCCTTTAGAATTATTTAAAAGAATGGAAAATTTAGATACAGATAGTGAGTTATATAATTATTATAAAACTGTTTTATTTAATAGTAATTATGCATATGAAGATTTACCTCTTATATTGAGGGAACTTAAGGCGGAAATAGATATTTCGGGGGGTAATTATCTTTTATTAATTGAAATTTATTGGATTTATGTTAAACAATACTTAAACAATATTAGAAACTCTCATAAAAATAATATTGATTTAGAAATAGAAGTGGCAAAATTAGTTTTTGCGTAAACGAGAATTGATTTTTAATTTATGGTATGTTATATTTTATTATAGAGGTGGAGTTAATGAACGTTTATGTTGAAAATGAAAAAAAATTAATTAGTTTAAAAATAGAGGAATTGGTTAATGAAGCTAAAAACTCAAATAGAGGCGAGTTTATATTAGGAAATGATGGTCGTGCTGTTGCTAAAGATAAGTTGGAAGCATATAATGCTTTAGTTCGTATGATGGAAATTTTAAATAATAATTTTACAAATTTAAAAAGCAAATTTGAATATTATGAACTTTATGAAATTGCTGGTTTACCAAAGATGGAGGATAGTTATTATAAATTATTAACTGATGGGAAAAAACCGCTTAATGATGAGTATATTAAAGTTCAAAAAAGAATTGATGAATTAGAGTTAGAAGCAAAAAACGTTGCTAAAAATATGCCTATTACTAATGAAACTCTAACAGGCAATTTTGTGTGTTTGAAAGATAAAGAGGAATATGATGCTTTAATTAAAATGCGTAATTTCCTTGACAATAATTTTTTAGGTATGAAATCTACTTTTGATTATATGGATTTAAGAGTTAAAACTGGACTTGGCCAAATGAATGATTTTGAGTATTATGCTTTAATAGGCAAAGTCCCTGAAAAGGTTTATCAATTTAAAGTTGCAGATACTCCAAAGAAAGATCCTATTAATCCAGAAATACCTAAAAAGGATGATGTGCTGTCTGGGGAAGTAATTGATGTCGAACAAAAGGATAAAGGCGTTACTCAGACTGAAGGCAGTATTCCAACAGAAGAAGTTATTGATGTTGATTATGTTGATGTACAACCAAAACAACCGGGCCCTGCTATTCCATTAGGTCCTGGTGCTGGAATGCCAATTGGTTTACCACCTCATATTGAACCACAACTTGAGCCTCCAAAACCGCCGATAACTCCAGAACCACCTAAACCAGAACCTCCAAAGCCAGAGCCTCCAAAACCACCGGTAACTCCGGAACCACCTAAACCAGGGCAACCTAAGCCACCTGTTGGACCAGACTCTAAAAAAAGGAAGCCTGCTAAGGAGCCTAAGTTGAAAGTCGTTGCTAAAAAAACCTGGAATTGGATTAAAACTCATAAAAAACAAATATTAATTGGATTAGGATTAGCCGCTTTAGCTGTAGCTGTTGTTGTAGGAATAAGTTATTTACTTCCAGCTATTCAAGCAGCAATGCAAGCTTCACAGGTTTCTACTTTAAGTACAGCAATGCTTAATAATGGTGCGTTGTGGCATGGGGCTATAGCTTCGGAGCAAGTAGCTTTGCATGGAGCTAATACTGCACTTGCTTCAATGATTGAGGCAATGAGCGGTTCTAAAGCAATTTTTGATACTGCTACTGGCGTTTGGACTATAGGGGGAGCTGGTTTATCACAATTTGCTGGTGCTGCAGCTGCCAATGCTGCCGCTGCTAGTGCTGCTGTTTCTTCACTATCTAATGCAGCAATGGGCTTAGGATTGACTGGCCTTGGATTAACCGGTTTAGGCTTGTTAAGTAAAAATAAATCTTCTAAATATAAAGAACTTGCTAAGGCTATTGCTACTTTAGAAAAGAAAATGGATGAATTGGATCCAGAAGTAGTTAAACAGTATATAGCTGAAATTGTTAGAACTATTAATGTTTCCGTAGATTTAACTGCAGTAGAAAAGAAGAGGCTTTTGAAAAAAACAGATGCTTTGACGAGAAAGATGAAACATAAGATTGATAAAAAAGAAAAACAAGAATTAGAACAAGAAGAAATTTTTGAAGAAGAAAGACCAATAATTGGGGTGGCTATGTAATGAAAATAGATGATATTATTTCTTTAGAAAATGGAAAAGATTACGGATTATTATTAGAAAGTGTAATAGATGATGTTAGATATTTTTTAGCGGTATTAGTAGATAAAGAAGAGAAGCCATTAGATGAATATATTGTTTTAGAAGAAGTTGTTGAAGATGACGAGACATATGTTCAAAAAATTAATGATCCGTTAATTTTAAATCAATTGATGGAGGATTATTCCTTACAACTAGAAGATTTAGAAGATGAATAGAATGCACTGTAAAGTGCATTTTTTATTTTGTTGTTTTCATATATTATTAATGATATAATTGATGCTGAGATAAGGATGATTTTATGAAAAATAATGTATTATTAGTTATTAAAGGCTTTTTTGTGGGAATTGCTAATATTATTCCGGGAGTTAGTGGGGGAACTTTAGCGATTACTCTTGGTATATATGAAGAGTTAATCGAAGCTATCAGTCATTTTTTTAAAAAGATTAAAAGCAATATTAAATTTTTAATTCCAATTGGAATAGGGGCTTTTACTGCTATTGTAATTGGTAGTAGAATTATAGAAATTAGTTTGGAAAAATATACTTTACCAACATTATTATTTTTTACAGGATTAATTTTAGGTGGTATGCCAATGTTATTCGGTAAAATTAAAAAGAATATTAAACCTTCTTATGCACTTATTTTTTTAGCAACATTTGCTTTAGTTATAGGTATTATGTTTTTAAAAACTGGGAATAATGTTGTACTTGTAGATTTAAATGCTTGGGGATATTTTAAATTATTTTTAGTAGGTATGATAGCTGCAGCAACTATGATTATCCCAGGTATTTCTGGTTCTTTTATGCTAATGGTAATGGGGTATTATGAACCAATTATTAATGCAATAAATGAATTTACTTCTTTTAATAATTTATGGAATAATTTTTGGATATTAATGCCTTTTGGTATCGGAGTTCTTTTAGGAATTATAGTAATTGCTAAAATAATCGAGTTTTTATTTCAAAAGTTTGAAGTGCCTACATATTTTGGAATAATTGGCTTTGTGTTAGCTTCTTTAATAGGAATTTTTACTAGTGCCGGAAATCTTGTCTTTACACCAACTTTTATAATTGTGGGAATAATTTTAATGGTTTTAGGATTCGTGATTGCCTATAAGTTAGGTGATGATTAAAAAACTAGTTTTTAACTAGTTTTTTTTATTGTTTTGTGTTATTATTGAATAGTAAAGGGTGAATTAAATGGCAAATACTAGTGTTGAATTTAATGTTATAAATGATGGTTCTTTGTTTGGTAAATATAATGATTTAGATATTGTTTATGTTTCGGGATTAGCTTCTAAATGTTCTAAAGCAAATGCTCAACGATTAATAAATGCTAATAAAAAGCAAGCAGATGATTGTCCTAGTATATTTGGCTGTGCTACTTTAGAACAATTAAATAAAATGATTTTAGAAAGATTACAAACTTTATCTATAGTTCCAGAAAAGCAAAGGTTAAAGGTTGTAAGTGTAGAAACAGCTAAAGCTGAAAATATGGAAAGAATTAATGAAAAATTTCCTGTTATGAATGAACAAG
>CALVJF010000047.1 GCA_944331885.1 uncultured Bacilli bacterium | reverse complement strand
TTTTGTGTTATCTTATTGATGAACACGAAAAGGTGTTTTTATTTTAGAAAAAAATGAGGTGTCTTTAATGGAGAAGAAGGAAAAAGATTTAAAGAAAAAAAAGAGTGTTAAAGCCAAGAAAAATAAAGTAAAAAAAGAAGGGTTATTTAGTGGAGTTTGGCATGAATTAGATAAAGTTAAATGGCCGACTGCTAGAGAAATGGCTAAATATACTGTTGCAACATTATTGTTTTGTGTTTTATTAGCTTTGTTTTTTCAAGGAATCGATTTGTTAGCTTCATTTATAAAGGGGTTGTTTTAGATGGAAAAATTATGGTATGTAGTAAATACTTACAGCGGTCATGAAAGTAAAGTTAAGGAAAAATTGGAAATGCGTACTGAATCTATGGGTATGCAAGATCATATCTTTAGAGTTATAATTCCAGAGACTACTGAGGTAGAATTAAAAGATGGGGTAAAAAAGGAAAAAGTTAAAAAGATGTTTCCTGGTTATATTTTAGTGGAAATGATTATGAGTGATGAAGCTTGGTATATTGTACGTAATACACCAGGAGTTACTGGATTTATTGGATCTAGTGGTCATGGTGCTAAACCAACACCATTATTGCCTCAAGAAATAGATAGAATCTTATCTGCTATGGGTATGAGTAGAATAGATGTTGATAATGATATGAATGTGGGAGATAAAGTAAATATTGTTGATGGACCATTTAAAGGTATGATGGGAACTATTGACAATATTGATAAGGAAAATAACCGTTTAAATGTATTAATAGATTTATTTGGTCAAGAAACTCCTGTTGAAGTAGAATTATTTCAAGTTAATAAAGCGTAAAGAATGCATAGGCATTCTTTTTATTATGTGTTAAAATGTTTTTGAAGGGTTTGATTATATGAAAAATACCATCGCTTTGGCAATGATGCTAAAAATTTATGGACCGATAACTGTTGATTGGATGGGATTTAAAATAGATGAATCTAATCCCTTAACTTTTCATCACATTCATAAAAAAAGTGAAGGTGGAGGTACAAAGTTAGAAAATGGAGCTTTGATTGGCAAAAAATCTCATCGATACTTAAATATACTAGAAGTTTATAGACCGGAGTTGCATGATGAATGGAATGTATTTTTTGCAACTGTCAATGAAAGTAGAAGACCAATGAATGAGGAATTGAAAGAATGGATGAGAGCCTTAAAGAAGAGGACTACTGATTTTATTTTTGGTGAATATAAAAATATTAAAATTGAAAGATATATGTTAAAATTAGCAAAAAGAGGTGCTGCGAAATGATCTATATTCAGGGGGATTTATATGTTAGAAAAACTTTTTTTCCACCAACACAAGGGACAATAGAAAGACTTGAAGGTGAATTTGAACTATTATTAGAAAAATATCATAACGGAGAGATGTCAATTATAGAATTATATTCAGTGATAAAGATCGATTATAACAATTTGAATTTATATTGTGGTTTAGATTATACAGATAGTGGCGCTATATATCAATTAATAATTAAAGAAGGAAAATTTTATTTGGTTAATTATTCTTATCCAGAAAATAAAGAGTTTTTTCCAATTAATGTTGAAGATTTAGAAAAAAATTTTTTCTCGTTGCGAGAATTCATTCATAATGCTAGATATATTGGTACTACTGGTTATGTAGAGAATCCTAATTTTTTTGATGGTCATTTATTAGATAGTTTTAATCCTTGTACAGTGTTATATGAGGGTGACGAAGGAATTTTAACAATTATAAATGGTAGTTATACTTTTTTAGATAGACGTTATACGAATTGTGAATGGGTTTATGGTAGTGAAGAAATTCCAGAAGATAAAAAAACTTATCAAAAATTTGTTTTGCAATTAAAAAATAATTGGGCTGATTATAAAAAGTTTGAAGCTGAAGAAAATAGTTGATTGTTAGAAAGTTTTGTGATATTATCTTGATTGCAATTATATATTTTTTATATGGTTGATTTTGTGGGAGGGAGAAAAGCGGACGCCCTTGACCACACCCGTTAAACTATTATAGGAGGTGTTTTTCGTGGCAAAAGAAGTCGTAAAAAGAATTAAGTTACAAATTCCTGCTGGTAAAGCTACTCCAGCACCACCTGTTGGTACTGTTTTAGGACCTGCTGGAATTAATTTACAAGAGTTTTGTACTAAATTTAATGACGCTACTAGAGATAAGATGGGAGATATAGTACCTGTTGAAATTTCTTTATATGAAGATAGAAGTTTTGATTTCGTATTAAAAACTCCACCTGCTGCTTTCTTAATTAAGAAGGTTGCTAAAATTCAAAAAGGTAGCCAAAAAGGTGCTAATGAAGTTGTAGCTACTATTTCAAAAGAAGAATTGAAAAGTATTGCTGAAACTAAATTGCCTGATTTAAATGCTTATGATGTTGAAGCTGCTATGAACATTATTGAAGGAACTGCTCGTAACATGGGCGTTGCTGTTAAAGGTGTTAATGATGTTGAATTAGCTGAACAACAAAAAGAAGCACAAAAAGAAGAAATTGAAGCTGCAAAACGTGATGCCGAATTAGCTAAGATGGAAGAAGAAGCTAAAGAAATGGGTTCTGCAGAAGTTGAAGTTATCGGTGCTAAAGAAAAAACTGAAGAAGAAAATTAATTTATTAATAAATCCGCTTAATAAACCACAATTAGGAGGTAAAAATGAAAAAGTTAGGTAAGAAGTATGTGGAAGCTTCATCTAAAGTAGAAAAGAATAAATTATATACTAAAGAAGAAGCAATAAAATTAGTTAAAGAAACTTCTACTACTAAATTTGATAGTACAGTTGAAGTTGCTTTAAAACTAAATTTGGATACTAAAAAAGCTGACCAACAACTTAGAGGATCTATTGTATTACCTCATGGAACTGGAAAAGTTAAGAAAGTATTAGTAATTGCCAAAGGTGAAGCTGCTGAAGCTGCAAGAAAAGCTGGTGCAGATTACGTTGGTGATGTTGATATGATCGATAAAATTCAAAAAGAAAATTGGTTTGATTTTGATGTTATCGTAGCTACTCCAGACATGATGGCTAACTTAGGTAAAATTGGTCGTATCTTAGGTCCAAAGGGATTGATGCCAAATCCTAAAACTGGAACAGTTACTATGAATACTGAAAAGGCTGTTAATGATATTAAAAAAGGTATGATTGAATATAAGACAGATTCTTATGGAAATATTCATAGCATAATTGGTAAGGTGTCTTTTGATGATAGTAAATTACTTGAAAATTTAGAATATTTAGTAAATACTATTATTAAAGCTAAACCTGCTGTAGTTAAAGGAACATTTATCCAAAATATTTCTGTTTCTACTACTATGGGTCCTGGTATCAAAGTAGATAAAAATTCTTTTGACAATTAGGAATTAATTTAATATAATATAATTGTTTTAAAAAGCGAATCTCCGAAGAAAGTAGGTTGTTTGTAAATCCTACCGAGGAAAAACCTTTATGTACGAAAGTATATGGCTTTTCCTGTGGGAAAAGCTTTTTATATGAATCTAAGGGAGGAAAAGAATGGCAAGTCAAGTAAATTTAGAAGCTAAAAAAGAGATAGTTAAAGAAATTATTGACAATGTAAAGAATAGTGAATCAGTTATTTTATTTACTTATCAAGGTTTGACTGTTTCTGAATTAAGCGACTTAAGAAGAGAACTTAGAAATTGTAATTCTGAAGTAAAGATTTATAAAAATACTTTACTTAAGATTGCGATGGATGATCTAAAAATTAATCTTGATGGATTTTTAGAAGGTCCAAATGCTATTTTATTTGGTAAAGACTTACTTGAACCAATTAAAGCTATTGATAAGTTTGCTAAAGACCATAATAAAGTAGATATCAGAGTTGGTATAATTAGCGGTGATGTTGCTGATTTACAAACTATTAAAGAATATGCAAGTATACCTTCTAGAGAAGGATTACTTACAATGCTTGCTGGTGGTATGATTCAATATGTTAAGGAATTAGCTATTGGTCTTAACCTATATGCTGAAAAATTAGAAAAATAAGAAAGGAAGAATGATTTAGATGGCTAAATTAAACAAAGAAGATTTTATTAGTGCTTTAAAAGAAATGACTATTCTTGAAGTTAAAGAATTAGTTGATGCTATGAAAGAAGAATTTGGAGTAGATCCAAGTGCTGTTGCTGTTGCTGCTGCACCTGCTGCTGCTGCAGAAGAAGCTGGAAGTACAACTAAGACTGTTGTATTAAAAGATGCTGGAGCTACTAAGATTGCTGTTATTAAGATTTTAAAAGAATTAACAGGATTAGGATTAGTAGAAGCTAAAGCATTAGCTGATAATGGTGGAAATATTAAAGAAAATATTCCTGCTGATGAAGCTGAACAAATTAAAGCACAATTAGAAGAAGCTGGAGCTACTGTAGAATTAGCTTAATTAAATTAGCGCTAACAAAAGTTAGTGCTTTTTTGTTGCTAAAACGACTCTTTAATTTTATTGAAAAATATATTATAATTGTGTAGTGAATGGGGAGATAAAAATGGCATTGAATAATCATGGTTGGGGACTAAGAGAGATGATAATTTTTGTTTCCATATTGTTGTTGTTTTTAATAATAGCTTCGATTTTTGTGTTACGTTTATATAATTCTTTAAATGAATCTATAAATGGGGATACTAATACAAATGAAGTTGTTGATAATGTTGATAAAAGTTATTATTATCATAAAGAAAGTGAGCTATTGCAATCTGCTCAAGCATATTATGACGATGTTCCTTTTGATTTAGATAATGGAAGTGTTAATGTTTATTTAAATGAATTAATAAGTGGTGGTTATAGTAAACAAATTGTAGATGAAAATACTGGTAACTATTGTAATGGTTATGCAAAATATTTTAAAAATCAAAATACAGTGGATATTGATGTTTTTATTAAATGTGATAGTTATGAAACAGAAGGGTATATTGGCTAATGGATAAAATGCGTAAGTTGAGTATCATATGGGGAGTTATTTTGGTAATTATTTTTTCGCTATTGATTTTTTTGGGATTTGCATGGAAGGAAAAGGTTGAAGTTTATAAAAAAGTTGAGGATGAGCTTCAAAGTTTAGTAATGAAGTATAAGGATGCTGCGACACTAGGTAATGAAGAAGTAAAAGTAGAGTTAAAAGAGTTAATTGAAATTGGTGTTGTAGAAAAGTTAAGTAAAGAAGATTGTGATGGTTATGTAATTATTAAAAAGGATGGTTATGTTTATAAATATGTACCATATATTAAATGTGATAATTATGTAACTAAAGGTTATTAAAATTGACTTGACTTACATATATTTTAATGTTATATTATTTGTGCATTTTAAATTTAGGTTCTACTATGGTGGAACCTTGTTTAAAGGGGAATATGATACACCAGGTTGTGTGTATATGAGAGGAGGATAATATGCCAACTATTAATCAACTTGTAAGAAAGAACAGAAAAGCGAAAACAAAGAAAAGTAAAAGCCCAGTATTAAATATAGGATTTAATAGTATGGAACGTAAGACTATTGAAACTTTTAGTCCACAAAAAAGAGGTGTTTGTACTAGAGTAGGTACTCGTACACCTAAGAAACCTAACTCAGCTCTAAGAAAATATGCTCGTGTTAGATTATCAAATGGTCGTGAAGTTGATACTTATATTCCAGGTGAAGGTCATAATTTACAAGAACATAGCGTAGTATTAGTACGTGGTGGTCGTGTAAAAGACTTAATCGGTGTTCGTTATCATATTGTTCGTGGTGCTCTTGATACTCAAGGAGTTAACAATAGAAAACAAGGTCGTAGTAAATATGGTACTAAGAGACCTAAATAATAATTAAAAATTAATGTAAAGGAGGAGAAATAATGCGTAAGAGACGTGCAATAAAAAGAGACGTATTACCTGATCCTATTTATAATTCAAAGGTTGTTACTAAGTTAGTTAACCAAATTATGCAAGATGGAAAAAAGGGTACTGCTCAAAGAATTTTATATGAAGCTTTTGATATTATAAATAAACAAACTGGCGAAGATGCTATGGAAGTTTATAATAAAGCTTTAGAAAATGTTAAGCCAGCATTAGAAGTTAAATCTCGTCGTGTTGGTGGATCTAACTATCAAGTACCTATTGAAGTTAGTGATGATAGAAGTCAAGCTTTAGCATTACGTTGGTTAGTAAATTATGCTAAGTTAAGAAATGGTAAAGGTATGGCTATAAATTTAGCAAATGAAATTATGGATGCTGCAAAAGGCATTGGTGGTGCCGTTAAAAAACGTGAAGATACTCATAAAATGGCAGAAGCTAATAAAGCATTTGCACATTATAGATGGTAATAGTAGGAGGAAATTATGGCTAGAGACGTTACAATTGATAAAATTAGAAATATTGGAATAATGGCTCATATTGATGCTGGTAAAACTACTACTACTGAAAGAATTTTGTTTCATACAGGTATAACTCATAAAATTGGTGAAACTCATGATGGAGAATCACAAATGGACTGGATGGAACAAGAAAAAGAAAGAGGTATTACTATTACTAGTGCAGCAACTACTGCTCATT
>CALVJF010000046.1 GCA_944331885.1 uncultured Bacilli bacterium | reverse complement strand
AAGAAAATCTAAGAGTAATATTGATTTAATGATTGAGTTTATGAGTTCAAGTGGCCTAAAAAGAAAGAAAATAGGAGAAGCTATTGCGATAAAGTTAGTGGATGAAATATTTATTATAGATATGGATTTAATTAAAACTTTGATGAGCGAGTTAGCTATTGAATATTTGTGGATGCTTTCGGAGAAGTGCCAAATTGCTTTAGTAAAAGATATGGCTTTTGAGGAGATTATGAAACATATGGAACTTTATGAGCAAGATGAATTGTTAAGTAAGGAATTAGAAGATAAGATAGCTGCTGATCAATTGGCGTTACGCTTAGAAAGAGGTGATTTTAATGACGGACGAAACTAAAAAAGAATTACATGATGCTTTGTTTGATATTCATTTAGAAATGGAAATGGCTAAATTAAAAGGTAATTATGATTATTTAGAAAAATTAAAAAGAGAACTAATAGAAATTAAAAAAAAGTATGGAAAAATAGCTTTAGCTGAAAATGAGAAGGAAGCTAAAGTAAAAGGAGGAAAAAGGTTATGAAAAATATAAAAGAAGATGAAAAGTTAAGTGTTTTAAATCATAGTTGTGCGCATTTACTGGCTCAAGCTGTTAAACATTTATTTCCAAAAGCTAAATTTTGGGTAGGACCAGTAATAGAAGAAGGCTTTTATTATGATATAGATTTAGGAGATTATACTATTTGTGAAGAAGATTTAGCTAAAATTGAAAGAGAAATGAAAAAAATCAGTAAAGATGGTAAGAGAATAGTACGTAGAGAATTATCAAGAGAAGAAGCGTTAGAAATGTTTCGTGATGATGAGTATAAGATTGATTTAATTAATAATATGGGCGATGATGCCGTTATAAGTTGTTATACACAAGGTGATTTTACTGATTTATGTCGTGGACCACATGTTGATTCAGTGAAAGAATTAAAGTATTTTAAACTTTTAAAATATAGTGGAGCTTATTGGAAAGGTGATTCTAAAAATAAAGTTTTACAAAGAATATATGGTATATGCTTTGAAAATGAAGAAGATTTGGAAGAACATTTAAAAATGTTAGAAGAAGCCAAAATGCGTGATCATCGTAAGATTGGTAAAGAACAAGAGTTGTTTATGACTCATGAACTAGTTGGAGCAGGAATGCCACTATGGTTGCCTAATGGAGCAGTAATTCGTAAGCAATTAGAAAACTATATTTATGAAAAAGAAAGAAATATGGGATATGATCATGTATATACTCCTTGTGTAGGGACTGTCAATTTATATAAAACTTCTGGACATTGGGATCATTATAAAGAGAATATGTTTCCAATGATGAAAGTTGATGAGGAAGAATTTGTATTGCGTCCAATGAATTGTCCACATCATATGTTGGTTTATAAAAATAAATTGCATTCATATCGTGATTTACCAGTCCGTATTGGCGAGTTTGCAACTGATTTTAGATATGAAGCTTCGGGAGCAGTTAAAGGCTTGGAAAGAGTTAGATGTATGTGTCAAAATGATGCGCATTTATTTGTAAGACCAGATCAAATTAAAGAAGAATTTAAAAGAGTTGTAAGTTTAATTTTAGATGTTTATAGAGATTTTGGTATCAATGACTATAAATTTAGATTATCTTTAAGAGATCCAGAGGATAAAGAAAAATATTTTGATGATGATGAAATGTGGAATAATGCCGAGAATAAACTTCGTGAAGTATTAAATGAACTTGAGATTCCTTATTTTGAAGCAATTGGTGAAGCAGCATTTTATGGGCCTAAACTAGATGTTGAAGTTAAACCGGCGGTTGGGCCAGAAGTAACTTTATCTACTTGTCAGTTAGATTTCTTATTACCAAGAAGATTTGAACTTGCTTATATAGATAATAAAGGTGAAAAACAAGTTCCAGTTGTAATACATAGAGCAATCTTTGGTACTTTTGATCGCTTTACAGCTTTCTTAATTGAAGAAACTAAAGGTCAATTTCCTTTGTGGCTGGCGCCAGTACAAATTAATATTGTTCCTGTAAATAATCTTTATCATTTGGAATATGAAGAAGAATTATATAATTTAATGAAGGATAAAGGAATTAGAGTAGAATTAGATGCTCGTGAGGAGAAGTTAAGTTATAAAATGCGTGAAAGTGTTATGAAAAAAATTCCATATACTGTAATTGTTGGTGATAAAGAAAAAGAGGGAAATCTAGTAAGTTATCGTAAATTTGGTACTGAGGAAACTATTTCTTTAGATAAAGAAGAATTTGTTAATGAAATATTAGTTGCAATTGAAACAAGATCAAGATAGGTCTTGTTTTTTATTGCAACTTAATATTATTTAAAGTATAATTATTAGAGAATAGGGAGTGTTAGTGTGAAGGTAATGTTACTTGATAAAAACAAAATTGTCAATTTGATTTTGCCTAATGAAGTATATGGTAATTATTGGATTACTAATGCTGCTAATGAAAACTTAGTTACTGTGGAAGCGGAAAATGGTAAATGGATAATTCGCAGTAATAGTGATATTAAAATATATAAAAAACAAGTTTTTCTAGATTATATAGAGTTAAATGAAGATTCTGTTTTTACTTTAAATAACATAGAAGATGGATCTTCTTATGAAGTGTATTGTAGTGCTATTTATAATAATAAGGCTATGCAGTTAAGATTTGATTATAATGATGATTTAATGTTTTATATTGGAAATAATTTTGCTGTAAAAGAGGGAGCTATTAGAGCTAATTGGATTTCTTTGGAACATGATAAAATTCCTTATAACCAGTTACAAATTTCTTTACATGGTGGTAAATTATATTTAAAAAATTTAAATAATGAAAATGCATTATATGTTAATAATATAAGGTTTAATGAGGGATATATAAATAATGGAGATGTAATATTTATTCTTGGATTTAGATTCAGTTTTATTAAAGATATACTGTTATTAATTAATCCTTCAGCTGCTGTTAAATTTGATACTTCAAAATTTACAATAAATTATGTTAATGAATTAGATTATTCTAGTGTTGAAGAGACGCCAGATGTTTATGTAAAGGTTTTTGATAAAAAAGATTATTTTTTACGTCCACCGCGATTTAGTGAAAGAGTAGAACCTAAAACTTTTGTAATTGATGCACCACCTGGGGAATTTAAGGATGAATCTTTGCCTGCTCTTTTGACGATGGGGCCGATGGTTATCATGGGTATGAGTTCGTGTGTAACAGGGACTTTAGCATTATTGAGAGTTTTAAATGGAGAATCAACTTGGAGTAGTTCAATTGGTTCGATTATTACGGCTTTCTGTATGATGGGTGCTATGATTATTTTTCCAGCCATTACTAAAGCATATAATAAAAGATTAAAAAGAAAAAAAGAAAAACAGCGTCAAAAAATGTATGGAGCTTATTTAGTAAGTAAAAGAGCTGAAATACAAGAAGAAATGAAAAAACAAGCGAGAATATTAATTGATAATAATTTGTCTTTAGATAATGTAGCTGATGTTATTCGTTATAAGAAAAGAAATTTATGGGAAAGATTGCCTGATCATCCAGATTTTTTGGAACTACGTTTTGGAATGGGGTCAGTACCACCAGCTATTACTTTAAAAAGTCCAGAAGAGCATTTTACGTTGGATGAAGATAATTTGAAACAACAGATATATGATTTACAGAAAGAAATTAAAACTCTTGATAATGTACCGGTAACACTTTCGTTGAAGGAAAAATTTTTAACTGCCATTATTGGTAATATGAATTTAAATAAACACTTTATTGATGGCTTAATATTGCAAATGATTGCTTATCATAGCTGGATAAATTTAAAATTGGTAATTTTTACGAATGATGACAATAAAGCAAAGTGGGATAATTTAAAAAATATTCCGTATTGTTGGGATAATGAAAAAACAATTCGTTTTTTTGGAACTAATTCTGATGATATAACAAAAATTTCTAATTATTTAGAAGAAGAATTTTCTAAGAGAAAAAATTTAGTTATTAATAATGATGGTAAAAAAGTTTTGTTTAATACTGTGTACTTAATCATTATTGATGATGTAGAAGGTACAAGAAATGTACCAATAGTTGATGAAATTTTAAAAACAAATGCTTATATGGGATTTAGTTTGTTATTTTCTACTGATAGATTAAACATTTTAGCAAATGAAGTTTCAACTTTCGTTAATATTTACCAAAATGAAGGGGGAATTTTTGAAAATGAATTAGTATCAGATAAAAAGACAGCATTTGTACCTGATTATATTAATTTTGATTTGGAGCCTTTATTATATATTGTAGCTAATATACCAATTGATTTGAACGAAGGAAAGTATGAATTACCTACAGTTTTATCATTTTTGGAAATGTATGGTGCAAGTAATGTTAAGCAATTAAATTCATTTAATAAATGGAAAACTAATGATCCTACCAAATCGTTAGCTGTTCCTGTTGGTGTTAATCAAAGTGGAGATTTGTTTAAATTAGATTTACATGAAAAATTTCATGGACCGCATGGGTTAATTGCTGGTATGACTGGATCTGGTAAATCAGAATTTATTATTACATATATATTATCTATGGCTGTCAATTTTCATCCTTACGAAGTTAATTTTGTGTTAATTGATTATAAAGGTGGCGGATTAGCTGGTGCTTTTGAAAATAAAGAAACTGGTATTAAATTACCCCATTTAGCTGGAACTATTACTAATTTGGATATAGGGGAAATTAATCGTAGTTTATCTTCTTTACAAAGTGAATTAAAAAGGCGTCAAGCTATATTTAACGAAGCACGTGATAAAACTGGTGAGAGTACAATAGATATTTATAAATATCAAAGATTATATCGTGAAGGAAAAGTCTCCGAACCTGTTTCACATTTGTTTATAATTTCTGATGAATTTGCAGAATTAAAAGTTCAACAACCGGAGTTTATGGCGCAGTTGATTTCTACAGCTCGTATTGGACGTAGTTTAGGTGTGCATTTAATTTTGGCAACTCAAAAGCCTTCAGGAGTAGTCGATGATCAAATATGGTCTAACTCTAAATTCAGAGTTTGTCTAAAAGTTCAAGATAAATCCGATAGTAACGATATGATAAAATCTCCAGATGCGGCATTATTAAAAGAAACTGGTAGGTTTTATTTACAAGTTGGTTATAATGAATTTTTTGCTTTAGGACAATCGGCTTGGTGTGGAGCACCTTATTATGAGAGTGATAAGCGAAAGAAAAAAATAAATACTTCATTAGATTTTATCGACAATATTGGAACTGCAATAAAAAATATAGAAAGTTCTAAAAATAATGATATGGGAGTTCGTAAAGGAGAAGAATTACCTAATGTGTTAAATTATTTGGTTGAAACGGCTAAAATGGAAGAAGCTACTGTACGTAAGTTATGGTTGGATAGAATACCAGAATTTGTATTTATAGATAATTTGCGTACTAAATATGCTTATAAAAAGAGTGATTTTGTTATCAATCCAATTATTGGGGAATATGATGCTCCTAATAAACAACGCCAAGGATTATTAACTTTACCTGTTTCTAGTGATGGAAATGTTTTGGTATATGGGATGGTTGGTAGTGGAAAGGATATGTTTGTAAGTAGTTTAATATATTCTTTAATTACAACTTATAGTGTAGATGAAGTTAATATTTATGCAATGGATTTTGGAGCGGAAACTTTAAGAATTTATAAAAATGCTCCCCAAGTAGGCGGTGTAGTATTTTCTTATGAAAAAGATAAGATTGCTAATTTATTCAAAATGTTAAAGAAAATAATTGATGAAAGGAAAAAATTATTTATTGAGTATAGTGGTAGTTACGATGCTTACATAAAAAGTAGTGGTAATAAATTACCTAATGTTTTAGTTATTTTAAATAATTATGAAGCTTTTAATGATAGTTATGGTGTTAATCATTTTGAAGATTTGGTGACTATAACTCGTGAGGGTGCTAAATATGGAGTTTTTGTTATTGCAACAGTAAGTGGAACTAATGGTATGCGTTCAAAATTATCACAAAATTTTGGCTGTCAATTTACTCTACAAATGAATGATGATTATGATTATCGTAGTATTGTAGGAAGAACAGAAGTTAGACCGTCTAAGTTTGTTGGTCGTGGATTAGTAAAGTTGGATGATATTTATGAATTTCAAACAGCTTATCCAGATAAACCCGAAAAGATTAGTGAACGGGTTAAATATGTTTGTGATGAATTAAATAAACAATTTACAAAGTCAGCGATGCGTATTCCAGAATTACCAAAATTAGTTGTTACTAATTTTGTTAAATCAGAATTTGAAGGATTGTCAAAAGTTCCGATTGGTGTTGAAAAAAGTACGCTTGGTGTTCGAACTATTGATATTAAAAATCAAACAGCAACTATAATAAGTGCAAATAAAATAGCTGTAACGAAAAATTTTGTAGCAAGTTTAATATACGAATTAACAACATTAAAAAGAAAAGTTATATTTGTTTTTGATGCTGAACGTATTTTAAAAGATGAAAAAGTAGTTGCTAATTGTAAATATTATAATTCTTCTTTTGAAAAGAATTTAGAAAATTTTGGGAATATTGTAACAAAATTAAATGATATATATGT
>CALVJF010000045.1 GCA_944331885.1 uncultured Bacilli bacterium | reverse complement strand
ACAACCTAATTACTTCTAATTCTAATTCACGATGAACAGTTAAATCCATATCTTTATTACTACGAAAAGCCAAATAATCAGATTTTTCTTCAATTACATCAATCAAAGTTATAGCCCCAATTTTTTGACTTATTCGCTTCCGATCATCTTTAGAATATTCTAATAATGTTTTCATAATAAAAATTATCTCCCTCTTTTTTGCTACATTCATATTTAAAGGCAAAAAAATACGAAGTAACATCTATAATGTGACTCCGTGCTTTTTATCGCTCGTGTAGGTTTGTAATCGCCCAGGGTAGCTCACGTTTATGCGTTTATACCCTCTCACTCGTGTAAATATTATACACCTTTTTCATAAAAAGTCAACATTTATTTTACACAAATCATTGCTTTCATTCTAATATATTCCTACCGATAGACAAATATAACTACACATCTTTAAAAGTTTTAACAATCCAAGGCTTTAATAATTCAATTACTACAAAAGATATAATATTGACTAGTATTACATACAATAATTGATTAAATGTAATTGCAACTAAACCGAATAATTTTCCTACTGGAGTTAAGAAAACAAATAATTGAATTACAAATAACAATAAAATTCCCATATTTAAATATTTATTACTAAAGAACCCTTTTTTATGAATTTGTTCTTTTAAAGATCGACAATTATAAGCAAATACAAATTCATTAATAACAATGCTAAATAAAGCCAAAGTTTGAGCTATTTCAGTACCTAAATCTAAAAAGTGATAATAAACAAACAAACTAATTAAAGTTTCTAAAATTACCGAAGCAATCAAAAATGCACTAAAAAAATGCGTAAAAATACGTTTATTTAAACCATTCGGCTTACGTTTCATAACATCACTAGCTGCACCTTCAAAAGCTAAAGTTATTGATGGTAACGTATCAGCAACTAAATCAATATATAAAACATGAATAGCTGAAATAATTGTATTACCAGTTAACATTCCAAAAAGAATAATTGCTATTTCAGTAAAATTACTTGATAAATTATATAAAATATTAGTAATTACATTATCATATATTCTTCTACCTTCCGAAACTGCAACCGTAATCGTATGGAAACTATCATCTAATAAGATAATATCTGATGTATCTTTAGTAACATCAGTGCCACTTTTACCCATGCCAATTCCCACGTTAGCCAATTTAATTGCTGGTGCATCATTTACACCATCTCCAGTCATTGCTACAACTTTTCCCGTTTTCTGAATAGCTTTAACTATTTGTAATTTATTTTCAGGACTAACTCTAGCAAATACGGAATATTTATTTACATAATCAATTAACTCATCATCTGAAACACCATCTAATTCTGTTGCATTTATACATTCAGATGCGTCTTTACAAATTCCTACTTCTTTAGCTATTGATGTAGCTGTGACTAAATTATCACCAGTCAACATAATTGGTCTGATATTGGCACTCAAACAAGTATTAATTGCTTCTTTAATATTACTTCGAACTGGATCTTTCATTCCCACTAAACCAATTAATATTAAATTATTTTCTTCGTTAAAATAATCCTCTTCTTTAATCAAATCTTTTTTAATAATTTTATAACCAAAAGCTAAAACTTTGAGACCTTCTTCAGCCATTTGTTCTTCAACTTTTAGGAATTCATTTTTTAATGATTCATCCAAATTAATAACTTTATCATTAAGTAAAACACTTTTACTTTTAGCAATTAAGGCTTCCAAACTCCCTTTAGTATATAATAATTTCTCATCTTTAATATTATATACAGCACTCATCATTTTGCGATCAGAATCAAAAGGAATTTCTAAAACTTTTTTACCATTGCTACTAACATACTTATTATCTTTTAAATAATTTTTTAAAGCTACATCTACTGAATCACCAGTATATTCTTTTTTATCATTTAAAATAGCACTATTACAAAAATCTATTACATCGACAAATTTTTGATTTATACCTTCATTGATTTTCAAATCACTAAAAACTTTAATAACTTCCATTTTATTTTCAGTTAAAGTTCCTGTTTTATCAGTACAAATTACTTGTGTTGCACCCAAGGTTTCAATAGCTGCTAAATTTCTCACTATTGATTTTTTCTTTGCCATTTGCCCTACCCCTATTGATAATGTTGCAGTAATTGCAATTGGCAAACATTCGGGAACGCTAGCTACAATCATCGAAATACATAACATTACAATTGTTAAAGTTTCATATTTATTAATTACTCCATAAAACAATGTAAAAGACACTAAAATACAAGCTACTACTAAAATAAATTTACTAGTTTTTTCAACTTTCATTTGCAAAGGAGTCAAAGGCTCTACACTATCACCCATAACTGCGGCAATTTTACCTAATTCAGTATTCATTCCTGTTGCAACAACTACGGCTTCCACTTTTCCACTAACTAAAATTGTTCCCGAATAAACCATATTTTTACGTTCGGAAATTAAAACATCATCAGTTATATCAATATTTTCCTTAGTAACACTTTCACTTTCACCTGTTAATATTGATTCATCTGCTTTAGCAAAAAAACTTTCAACAATCCTTGCATCAGCCGGAATTTTATCGCCAGCTTCTAAAATTATATAATCTCCAACAACTAAATTTTTAGCATTAATATCTTTATATTTATTATTTCTTTTAACCGTTACATAATTAGCCGAATATTTCTTTAATTTTCCTATAGCATCTTCAGCTTTTGATTCTTGTAAAAAGCCCATAAAACAATTGACTAAACTTGTTCCTAAAATTACAATTGGTTCTAGAAAATCTTCTTTATTAATAAGAGCATAGATCAAAGACAAAACTCCCACAATTAGTAGAAGAATTATCATTACATTTTTAAATTGATCTATAAATATCTGTAATTTCGTTTTTTGACCCTTTTCTATTAATTCATTTTTCCCATACATCTTTTGTAACTTAGTTACTTGTTCACTATTTAATCCTTTTTTTGAAGTATTAAGACTTTTAAATATTTCTTCTAAACTCTTTTTGTATGCATCTTTCATCTATTCACCTTATTCTTCTTAATATAAACTAATTATACAATAACTAAATCTTTATAGCAATTTAAAAGAAGTATAAAATACTTCTAATCAATATTAATTAAATCATATTCTCTAGTACCAAAACCTAATTCGGCAGCAGCTTCAATTGTATGAATTCCGTTTTGACGTTCTACTCTTGCCACAAAATGATCTCTTCCTTTATCTTGTGAATTATAAATTAAATCAATACAAGCCTGATCAATAGCAATTGGATCAGTACTAGCAAGAATTCCAATATCTGCCATACATGGATCTTCAGCAACTGCACAACAATCACAATCAACAGATAAATTAACCATCATATTAATATAAACAACATTTCCTTTAAAATAATTTACAACTGATGATGCTGCATCAGCCATTGCTTCCAAAAACTTATCTTGCTCAGCAATATTTGACCATAAATTTGTTTGATCCTTTAATACACCTCCACTATGTATCCATGATTTTCCATTACTAGATGCAATCCCAATTGACAATTGTTTTAAAGCTCCTCCATATCCTCCCATTGGATGACCTTTAAAATGTGATAACACTAACATCGCATCATAATTATCAATGTTCTTTCCTACATAATTTTCCTTTATTATCTTACCATTAGGAATTTCTAAAACTTTATCAGGACCAACTTCATCCATTAAATCTACGTTAAAATACTTGTTCCATCCATGATCTTCTAATAATTTTTTATGCTTCGCACTAGTATTTCTTGCCCCTTCATAAGCTGTATTACATTCAACTACTGTTCCTTTAACATAATCGATAATTTTTTTTACAAATTCTGGTTTGACGTAATTTTGATTTCCTTCTTCACCAGAATGCAACTTAACAGCGACATTTCCCTTTAAAGAAACACCAACTGCATCATAAATTTTAACCAAACTTTCAGGACTTATTTCTTTAGTAAAAAACACTTTTGCTTTTTCCATTTAATCTCATCTCCAATCTAATTATACACCATTACTAAGCTTAATGATGATGTTTTACGTGATAATGACTACCTTTACATTTTTTTTCATGACACAAATCAGTAGATTTTTCTATCTCTATTGTTACATGTTCAATATTATAAACATGTAAAGAGTCTCTAACTTTTTCTTTAATATCAACCTGATTCTCGTCGCTAACAATATGCATAGTAGCATAATTTGTAAATCCATCCATACTCCATACATGTATATGATGTACATCTAAAATTCCTTCTAATTTTAATAATTCTTTTTTTATTGCCGAAATTTCAATATCTTTAGGAGTCTTCTCCACAAACAAATCTAAAACCTTTTTAAAATTTTTAAAAGCATTAATTAATATAAATAAAGCTACCCCAATAGATAAAATAGGATCTAAAATACTTAAGTCAAAAATCTTCATTAAAACAGCACCAATCAATACTACTAACCATCCTAATATATCTTCTAACATGTGCAGATTTACCGATTTTTCGTTTAATGAATGACCATCCCTTGTCAAATAAGCAGCCATTAAATTAACTATAAACCCTATTATAGCAAATATAATCATCCCATTATAATTTACTACAACTGGACTTAAAAGCCTTTCAATTGCTTTATAAATTACTAATATTGATCCTGAAATTAAAATAATAGTTGTAATTAAACTTCCTAATACAGAATATCTTACATATCCAAAAGTATATTTATTGTCAGGCTTTTTTAAACTAATTTTTTCTAAAAAATAAGATAATCCTAAACTTATACAATCACCTAAATCATGAACAGCATCGGATACAATAGCTACACTGTTAGTAAGTATCCCCCCAATAAGTTCAAAGATTGCAAAAAATAAATTCAATATAAATGCTATAAATATTCTACTACTAGTTTTCATCTTTATCTCCTAATTTTCATTTAATGAAAATGTTACAACAACATCTCCATCCCCTAATATATCAATAAGTTCTTTTTGACTAACATCTTCTATTTTACCTAATTTGGTAAAATTCCATGTATTAGTATCATAATAAATAGTAATTTGATTACCTTGATAAAGTATAATATCACCATAACTTGTTGTAATATTTACATCATTAGTTGGTAAACTAAATCCTAAATTACCCACCTTTTCAAAATTAGCATAATCATGCATTTCAATAGTTATATCACCATCCTGTAATTTTTCTACGAATGCTTCTGCTGAAGAATTATTTTCCAAATTTGCCCAAAGTATTTGATCATTTATTTTAATATATATCTTCATTGTTTCCTCCACTTCATTATTTGAATTATTACTTGAACTAGAATTATCCAAATTTTCATCTTCTTTGTTCATAATTATAAAACTAAAAATCAAAATAAATAATAATAAAATAACAAATCCAATAATTTTTTTCATTTTAACCACTAACTATTTACTAATTCATGTTATATATTTATAAATTTTTACGATTCTTTTTCCAAATTAGCCATATAAAATAAATAAATGGGATTAGAAATATCAAACTAAAATAATTACCACTCTTAATATTCAGATAACTCCAGTAGCCTAAAAATACAACCATGAAAATCAAAAAAGAAAGAGTATACATTTTATTAATATGATTAGCCAAAGTATATATATTTAATAACATCAATAAATTATTTAAAGCATAAATAATCATAACAACCCAAAATGGTAAAATTACTAACCGCGTCATTAATTCTTCCGTATTAAAAAAACCAGCTCCAACTAACCATACAATAATTAACCCAATTATTAAATCCACTAAATAACCAAACTTACTTTTCATCAATTAAACTCTCCATCATACTGCTTATTAATCCCATCCAGAAGATTCATCAGTAGCTACTAAATCACATCTATAAGAACCTACATAAACCTCTTTAGATACATCAGTTAAAGTTAATCCTAATATATCATTTAACATTTCTATATTAGTATCTTTTGAAAGCCAAGTAGAAAAATCATATTGTTCATACTCCCATAAATCTCTTAGTTCCACTTCTTTTAATTTTCCAATTTCCATAAATTCATCTCTAAAACAATTTTAATTTTTTTCTTTATTCCCTATTGTAATTTAAACATAATCAAAAACGAAATTATATATTATTTTATTCTTACTTTATAATTACTAATTTTCTAAAAAGAATTAACATTAATAGTCTTTACATCTTATGAATCATGTGAATATCTTCTTCAGTTTTCCCTACTCCAACTTTTACGAAACCTACTTTTTCATAGCAATGAATAGCTCTTGGATTAGTCTTGTAAACATTTAACTCTAAACCTGTTAAACCTATTTCCTCATATCCATATTTTATAATTGCTTTCATTGCTTCTGTTCCATAATGTTGATTTTGCTTTTTAGCTGTAATACTTATACCAATTTCTCCAACATTATTTTCATTTATATGCATTATTTCTATATTACCAATATACTCTCCTGTTTTCTTATCTATCATAGAAAAAACTAAAGCATTGCTTTGTAACTTTTCATTAATCCATTTTAGTTCCCCTTCGTGTGTATAAGTTCTTACATTATGACTTATTTTACTAGCAACCTCAGGGTCATTTATCATTTCTAAATAATCATCAATTAATTTTTCATTTACCTTTACATAATAAATATTTTCTGATTCAAAAACAATTTCATAATCGTTCATAAGTTCACTCCTTTGTTTTTTATTATATCATAA
>CALVJF010000044.1 GCA_944331885.1 uncultured Bacilli bacterium | reverse complement strand
AAGAATCAGCCAACAATTTTTTATTGAACAACCAGAAATGTTAAATGAATATCAAAAACTCGCTCAAAAATTAGATATAAAATTACTATTCCCAGTTTTAGATATGTCAAATAATCAAGAAGAAATTCAAGAATTAATAGCAAATGGACTTTCATCTAAAACATGGGAATCAAAATGTTTATTAGGAAGAAAAGCCAAAGAAAAAACTAAAGAAGATGAACAATTAATTTTAAAATATTTTTCCAAATATATTTTACCCAAAATGTAAAAAGGACTGTCACCCGTAAATTACAGGTTACAATCCTCTAACTAGAAACTATTTATAAGCTGTCCACTTTTGGGATTCAGTTCATATACAATCCTTTTCTATTGTAAGGCATATGGATTTTGAGCGGTACCTTCTCCACCAACAAAGTTCAAATTCTTTTTCAAATATAATACAGGTCTAATTCCTCTCTCAACCATATCATAATTATCATAATAAATTACTCCTGAATCATGCGAATAATTATGATTATTACTACCATGAGCATTTAACATCCAATAATCTTTATCAACATTATGATTTTCCACTGTATCTACATCTACAAAATTTCCTAAATAATCTGTTGGATCATTTAAATCAATATCATTTCCACTAAACATTTCACCAATTGTTGGTAATGCAATATTGGCTTGAATAAAATTGGTATAACTATTTTTATAACTATCTCCCTGCTCATAACTTCCATTTCCAAATTTTTTTGCTTCTATAATCCGATAATTATCTCCCAAATTATTGGCAAAAGAATTTAAATAGGTATAAATAATATTATCAGTATCAAGAATATTACTACTTAACATAGTTTTTTGCGGTAATATTCCATTTAATATTACCTTTACGCCATTTTCATCGTTACTAACAACTCTAAATGTACATAAATTATCACTTCCACATGCATTATCTTCACCTAAATATGGTAAATTAATATATTCTCCTACTTGAATATTATCAGTTGAACTACTTGTATAATCTGAACGAAAACTGTTCTTTAAACTACCATCACCTTTTGTAATATTGATATTTTTAATTCTTATTAAAGGACGTACACCTTGACTTTTATCAACCTCAGTTTCATAAGCAGCACCAGTTTTGTATGCATAAACTAAATTAACATTATCATTATACCTATTTCCTAACCACCAACTATCATAAATATTTAAATAAGAATTCATTTCTCCCATAAAATCTTTATAATAGTCCCAATCCATTAATCCAACTTTTTTAGTTACAGTAAATTCATCTTCATCGTAAAATATACCAATATTGTAAGTTGTATCGAGAATATTACTTTGTACAGAAGTATCTAAACTATTCCAAAAATAGTCATTTAACCAACTATTAATAAAACTATTTTCATATTCCAAAACTGAGTTCCAAGCAGCTCCTAAAATAGGTTGAATAGATGTTAATGGTTGTTGGGTAATTAAAGTTAAATAATTTTCTTCAACATCAAAATTTAAAATTCGCCATTGATGTCCACCATACCATAAAAAATTATTAGCTACTTCTTCATTTGTCCCCTTGTAATAATATATATTTGGGTTACTTTCATCCTTGACTAAACCAACTTCATTTCCATCTTGATATTGAGTAAGTAAAGTCTTTATTAAATTTGGTTCTTCACTTGCACTAGCAGTTACAACAATTTTAGTAGCTATTGTTTTATTTTGTGAATTTTCCAATGTTGCACTACTATCTACCCACATTCTAAAATTATAGGTTTTTGACTCATCTTTAACTAAACCACCACTTAATAAAGTATAAGATGTTGCCCCATCAATTGTAGCATTAGCACTAGGATAATCAGTCGCAACTTTTGGTGTATTATCATCTATTGCAGCTTTTATTAAATCATGACTTAAAGTCGTTGTATTTAAAACTTCCATATTAATGTTATAAGTAGCATACATATCACAAGTATTTGTAATAGTAAATTCATATGGAGTAGATTTCATGCCATCTTCATCAGAAATAGGATAAGCTCCAGACAAATTAATATCAGATCCTTCTTTTTCAGAAAATTCAATACTAAAACATTTAGATCCTGCTACATTAGGATTATCCTGAGTTTTAATATTCATCCAATATGCATAAGAAAACCCTAAAGTGATTGCACAAATTAATAAAACACCTATTACCAATAATAAATAATGTTTTTTTGTCACGTTAATCGCCTCTATCATATAAATAATATTAACATAAAAAAGACTTTCATTCAATTATAAAAGAGTAACTTTATCTTAAAGTTACTCTTCTCCATTACGATTTTTAAATTGTAAAATAATTGGTGTCCCAGTTAAATCAAAAGCTTCTCTTATTTTGTTTTCTAAGTATCTTTCATAACTAAAATGTACTAATCCTTTATCATTAACTCTAAACGTAAATTTAGGAGGTTTAGTACCTGTTTGACTAGTAAAATAAATCTTTAAACGTTTACCTTTATAAGAAGGAGCCTCATGTAATTGATTAGCATCTATAATTACATTATTTAATAAACTAGTTTTAATCTCTTTACGATTATTTTCATAAGCACTTATAATCTCAGGCATTAATGTATGAATTCTTTTTTTAGTTAAAGCTGATAGAAAAACAACTTTAGCATAAGGCATAAACTGAAAATTATTAGCAATATCCTTTTTCCAAATTTTTATTTTACTGTCAACATCATCAACAGTATCCCACTTATTAACTACTAAAACTACTGCTTTTCCTGCTTCAATTGCATAAGAAGCAATATGTTTATCATGTTCTATAATACCATCTTCTGCATTAATAACAATTACACAAACATCACTACGTTCAATTGCCTTCAAACTTCTAATTAAGCTATATTTTTCAATTGATTCATAAATTTTTCCTTTTTTACGCATTCCCGCCGTATCAATAACAATATAATCCTTTTTATCATAGGTAAATCTCGTATCAACAGCATCTCTAGTAGTTCCAGCAATATTACTAACTATTGCTCTGTTTTCATTAACTAAAGCATTTATTAAACTACTTTTACCAACATTAGGTCGCCCAATAATACAAAATTTTAATATATCTTCTTCTACTTCTTCATTATCATTAAAATCTCTAGTTATTTCTTCAATTAAATCTGAAAAGCCAACGTTATGTGTAGCACTAATAGGCATTACGTGTTCAAAGCCTAACTCATAATAAGCATATATCATCTCTTCTTGCATCTTTGGATTATCCAATTTATTAACAGCAACAATAACCTTCTTATCAGTTTTTATTAGCATATCTCTAACAATATAATCATTCTGCGTTAATTCTTCACGTCCATCAACTACAAAAACTACAACATCGGATTCATTAATAGCAATCTCTGCTTGAACTTTAATATCCTTATTAAAGTCTCCTAAACCAATGTCAATTCCCCCTGTATCAATTAACAAAAAACTTCCTTTATCATAATTTACAGTTCCATAAATACGATCTCTTGTTACACCAGGAGTATCTAAAATAATTGACTTTTTTTCTCCTATTAAACGATTAAATATTGTACTTTTACCTACATTAGGTCGTCCAATTAAACACACTGTTTTTTTCATAAATACCCCTCCTTTAGTGCCAAGTATCATAGCATATATTCAAATTTAAGTAAAGTTATTTACATAATTCTTCTTCATCAGAATTAAAAACATAATTTGCATAAATTCTCGTATTTTTAATAAAAATTCTTACATCCCGATCCATTAAACTACTATTATCTCGTGGATCTAAAACACCATCAGCATTATCATCTTTTTTTAAATAATTAGTTCTTACTAATTCTGAAACCTTAACTACAGTTGACTGTCCTTCTGAATTAAATACTTGATCATAATTATCTTGTCCCCATAATTGAGCACCTTTTTCCACAAATTCTACTTTATCACAATACATATCTATTTTCATTTTTTCCGAGATTGTCAAAATACTCGGTACAGCAATTGCCATTAAAATTCCCAATATACCAATAACCGCTAATATTTCTATTAAAGTAAAACCCTTCTTCATATTATCACCACAATTATTATAACAACCAATAAAAAAAAGTACAACTACTTACTAGCCATACTTTCTTCTATAATATTATATATCTCCTCACGACCCTTTTTTGTTACTGAACTAAAACATACAATATTATCTTCTTCTTGTAATTCAAAAGAATCGGCAATTAATTTATCCTGCTTACTTCTTGCATTCTTGCTAACTTTATCATACTTAGTAGCTACAATCGTAACTTTATTATTATAATATTTCAAAAAATTATACATTAAAATATCATCTTCTGTTGGCTTGTGACGATAATCAACTAACATAAAAACTCTTTTTAAATTTTTACGATTTATTAAATACTCCTCAATCATTAAGCCAAATTTCTTTTGCGTTTCCTTATTGACACTAGCATATCCATAACCTGGAACATCTACTAAATAAAAGTTATCATTAACTAAATAAAAATTTAATGTTTGGGTTTTTCCAGGTTTAGCACTAGTTCGAGCAAAATTTTTACGACATATTAATGAATTAATAAAACTACTCTTTCCCACATTACTACGTCCTACTAGCAAAAACTCATCTTTTTCATCAGTTGGATATTGACTTATTCGCACTGCTGTATTTTTTAAATCAACAGATAAGATTTTCATAATATAAATCACCTACGTGTAAATGATTATAAATCAAAATCATTCATTTTGCAAATTTGCCTATTCTACAGTCACACTTTTAGCTAAATTTCTTGGCATATCAATATCTCTTCCTAATTCTAAAGCACTATAATAAGCTAACAATTGTAAACAAATTATTACTAATATTCCAACATATTCTTTTTTATTATCAATATAAATTATTTCATCAGCTAAATCATTAGGAATTTTTTGATTAGTAATTATAACATTATAAGCTCCCCTAGCTTTAACCTCTTTAATATTACTAATTGTTTTATCAGCTATAATTTTATTAGTAATTATACTTATTACTGGTGTATTTTCTTCTACTAAAGATATAGTTCCATGCTTTAATTCTCCAGCAGCATAAGCTTCACTATGAATATAAGAAATTTCTTTTAATTTTAAAGATCCCTCTAAACAATAACTATAATCATCTAATCTTCCTAAGAAAAATACATCTTTACCATTAATAATTTTTTTACTAATTTTTTTAAACATATCAATTTTACTTAAAACATCATTTACATCATCATTAAGTTTATCAAAAATTTTCAAATCATTTCTATAACATAACATTAATAATAACAATAATTGACAAGTATAAGCTTTAGTTGTCGCAACTGCTTTTTCAACGCCTGCTTTAATATATAAAACTTTATCAGCTTCCCTTGCAATTGTCGATCCTACAACATTGACAATTGCTAATGTTTCTATTCCTAAATTTTTAGCTTTCATTAAAGCTGCTAATGTATCTGCAGTTTCCCCTGATTGGCTAATGACAATCACCAAATGTTTAGAAGTATAAAATACCTTCTTATAACGATATTCACTAGCAATTTCCACATTAACTGGTAAATTAAACTTTTCTTCCATTATATATTTAACTGCCATACCTACATGATAAGCACTACCACAACCAACTATATCTATTTCTGAATATTTACTTAAATCAACTAAATCATCACTATTTTTGTAAGCCGCTAAAGTGTTATACAACACTGTAGGCTGTTCCATTATTTCTTTTAACATGTAATGTTCATACCCATTTTTCTTGGCTGCTTCCATATCAAATTCAAAAATATTTTTCTTTTTCTTAATCTCTTTACCATTTTTATAAACATCTACTCGATCAGCAATTTTAGCATATTCATCATTTTCTAAAATATAATACTCATTTGTATAATCTAAAATTGCTGGAACATCACTAGCAATAAAATATTCACTTTCAGCCAATCCAATAATTAAAGGACTATCTTTTCTTATACAATATAAACTATCATCATTATCCACGATAATACCAACAGCATAACTTCCTATAATATCTTTATTAATATTTTTTAAAACTTCTAAAATATTTTTATTTTTTTGATACTCATCATTTATATAAGCAGCTAATATCTCCGTATCAGTATCACTCTTACTTTGATAATTCAATTTATTTTTTAACTCATTATAATTTTCAATAATTCCATTATGAACTATAGTAATATTACCTACTCGATGCGGATGAGCGTTTATCTGATTTGGCTCTCCATGTGTCGCCCACCTTGTATGTCCAATTGCTAAATTAGACTCTATTTTATTTTTAAAATTTTCTTCTAAATTGAAAAGCTTTCCTTGAGCTTTCTTTATTTTTATTTTATTTCCTTGAACATAGGCTATTCCTGCTGAATCATAACCACGATATTCTAAGTTTTTTAAACCGTTTAAAACTACTTCGATGGCTTTATCTTTTCCTTTATAGCCAACTATTCCACACATATAAAAATCCTCCATTTATGCATAATAAAAACATAATGGAAGATATATCTTTGTTGTAATTTTGATTTTACTTTTTAAATATACCTTAACGCTTACCATCATCACGTGATAAACCCGCCGAATCTTTCGATAATTATCAACCTCGTCATCCCTTAGGACCTGGCGCTAAACAAAAGAAATTTTACTTTCCTCCTCAACTTCTTATGCTTTATTAAATTATATGTAATAATCGCTAATTGAGCAACAAATATCAAATTTACTTTACACATAATATAAAAATAGAGCTTAA
>CALVJF010000043.1 GCA_944331885.1 uncultured Bacilli bacterium | reverse complement strand
CCCCAATTGAGTATAGAACTCAACTAGGGTTTGAATAACATTGCTTTTAAACTGTCTACTTTTTATTGACAAGTTCAATTAAAATCTGCTTTTTGTGTGCTATTTTTGGGTTTATTGCATAAACTTTGTTAGAAAGGATGATTTAATGAAAAGTGTTATACCTTTTAAAAAAGTTATTGAATTTAAGACTAAAATAGCGGAAATTACAAGTATTTCATTAGAACATGAGTATGTTAAAAAAGAAGGAGAATTAAGTGGGGACTTTATTGTTGAAGGGGAATATAAAGTTCATGAAGTAAGCGTTAATAAAGAAAAGTTTAAATATCGTTTACCATTTAGTATTGAATTGTCTGACAAAGTTGATTTGGATAGTATTAATTTTCAAATATTAGATTTTACTTATGATATTGTAGATGAAGATAAACTGGAAATATTTATTGAATTTGGCGTTGATGCTGAAGAAAGAGAAGAAATATTTGAACCGATAGAAGTGGAACCTGTTAAAGAAGAAATAGTTAATGAAGAGAGAGAGGAATTGCCTAAGTTACAGGAAGATGCTATTTTAGAAAAAGAACCAATTGTTGAAGAAGTTGTTACAAATGATAGCCAAGGTAAAGAAGTTGATACGGAAAGAAATCAGGTTATTGAATTAAACCAACAAGAAGATTCTTTTGTGACTTATCATATCCACATTTTACAAGAAGGTGAAAGCCTTGAAAGTGTTTGTAAATTATATAATACTACCAGTGCTGGTATTGCTGAATATAATGATTTAAGTAATTTGGTTGTTGGTGATAAAATAATTATTCCAGATTATATAGATGAATAGTGTCGATGTTTTAAAAGAAATATATAAGCCGTTAAAAGTTACTATTCAAGGGAAAGTTAAAGTCTTTGATACTATGCAAGGCAAATACGTCATTAAGGAAAAAGGAAATGCTGATATTAGAAAAATATTTAATTATTTAACTAGTCGTAATTTTAATTATTTTCCTAAAATAATTGATGATACTAGAAGTGAAGTAAATGTTTTTGAATATGTCGAAGAAGTAGAAACTCCTAAAGATCAGAAAGCACAGGATTTAATTAATATAGTTGCATTACTACATAGTAAAACTTCTTATTATAAAGAAGTTAGTGAAGATAAATATAAAGAAATTTATGAGATGATAAAAAGTAATGTTGATTATTTAGATCAACATTATAATGATTTGTTCGATAATTTTATTACTTTGGAATTTATGAGTCCTAGCCAATATTTATTTATGAGAAATTTTACAACGATAAAAAATGCTTTAACTTTTTGTAACAATGAATTATTAAATTGGTATGACTTAGTTAAAGATAAAAAGAAGCAAAGAGTGGCATTATTACATAATAATTTGGAGTTAAATCATTATATAAGGGGAGATAATGACTATTTAATAAGTTGGGAAAATAGCATGGTTGATACGCCAGTATGGGATATAGTTAAATTTTATCGTAAAGAATTTTATAATATAGAATTTAGTAATTTATTAAGTAAATATATGAATAGTTATGAATTGTTGGAAGACGAAAAAAAGCTATTATTTATTTTAATGACTTTGCCAGATAAAATTGAATTTGATAATGATGAGTTAAAGGCTGTAAATAATGTTCGTTTATGTTTGGATTATTTATATAAAACCGAACTTTTAGTGCGGCCATATTATGCGAAACAGGAAAAAGAATAAAAGACATATTTCAATTAAGAGAATAAAAATATTAAAGCGAAAAGGTAAAATTAGCGTTATAATTGATTGATAAAATATTAGAATAGATAGGCCGAGGATAAAAAAGAAGCCGAAAAAGCCGTTACGACGCGGATTAGGACACATAGATATCACCTAAAATATTTTATGAGTACATATATTATTTGTTGAATTAAAAATCCATTATGGATTTTTTTTGTTTTGTGTGTTAAGATTATGGTGGAGAGTGGATACGATGAGTAATAAGGTGAGAAGTGGGATAATTGTAGTAATGGTTTTATTAATTACGACAGTAATAGTTAAGACGTCTTATAGTATAATGAGTGAGTTAGGTTTTAATACAGATAATGAAATAAGTTTTAATAGTACTTTAAAAGTTACTTATCAAAATTCAAATGAATTGGAAGTAGGAAAAAAGGATAAGCAAATAGCATTTAGTGTTGTCAATTATGGTACTATAGATATGGAGTATGAAATTTTAATTGAAACAGAAGATTTGAATAGTGACGAGTTAAATAATTTGACTTTAAAATTTGATGAAAAAGAATATAATTTAAAAGATTTAGAAATGATTGATAATTATTATTTGTTATATACGGGAGCCATAAATAGAGAAAACACTAGTAAAGATGCTATTTCTCATCGAATTAGTCTTAATAGCAGTGATGCTACTGGTAAATTAAAAATTCATGTTCAAAGTAAAGCAATTAATGATTTAGCTAGTGACGTAATAACAAGTCTTAATTACACTAATAATAAGTTTGGTTTGGCATTAGATTATAATGATGATGTGCGTTATGTGGGAGAAAATTCTTATAATTATGTTAGTTATAATAATGAATTGTGGCGTATCATTGGAGTTTTTAAAGTAAAAGATACTATGCGTGATGTTGATAGCTTGCGCGTAAAAATTATTAAAGATATTCCTTTAGGGATGCGGGAATTTGATGGTGAAACAACAATTTTTGACAATTCGGAAATATATAATTTTTTAAATGGCCAGTATTATGAAACTTTGAAAAATATAAAAGTTATTGATTACGCTAATTTTAAAGTAGGCAATTATTATAGTAATTATGATAAGGATGATGCTTTAAAAAGTGAACGAAACGGTAAAGAAATTGCTACTATTGTAAGTATGCCAACAGTTGCTGATTATTTGTATGCAAGTTCATGGATGCAAAAAGATATTTGGTTATTAAGTAGTGGTGAACAAAGTAAATTATATTTTGTTAATGATGAGGGGATTATTGGAGAAAAAAAATATAATGAAAGGGCTTTGGTTAGTCCAGTAGTATATTTAAATTCTAATGTTCGAATCATTGATGGTGATGGATCAAGGACTAAACCATTTGTAATTAAATAATGGAAGCAAAAAAACAAATTGATAAACAAATAGTAATTACAATTATTAGCACGATAATATTTGTCTTATTTTTAATAACTACTGTTGTTATTGTTGTTAATAGTTTATTTGGATATATGCGTAATACTATTAATGTTGGTGATTTTGTAGTTGATTATCGTAATGGTAGTAGAATTCAAGAAAAGTTACAAATTTTATCTAATGCTAATGGTTTGCAATTAAATGGACATGAAATTACAATAACTAATAATAGTAATGAAGAAGCAGAATATTATCTTTATATTAAGGATTATAAGGGTAAAAATTTGCCGGATAATTTAATGGTATCATTAAATGATTATATTATAAAAAAAGCATCATCTTTTGCTCAAGATGACGAATATTATTATATATATGAAGGTAGCGTTAAACCTGGGTATTCAGCTATTCATACTTTAAAATTTTGGTGGCAATATGGTAGTGATGAAAAATATAACGATCAGGAGATTGACTTATCTTTTGGAATTATTGAAAAGTAATTATATCACCAGAATGAAAATTAAGACTAGTATTAGGAGGTAACTCTAAAATACTAGTTTTTTTGATGGGATGGTGATAATGAATTATACGATTGGGGACAATGTTTTGATAAGTAGCAAGAATTTTATTATCTTGATCTAAAATAATTACGTCTATTGGTGAAAGCATAAAAAAGGTATGAATAGAATTGCAACGAGGAAAAAGAATGCCATAATTAATATTTTTTTGAAACATTAATCCTTTCAATCTTGTAAAAAAGTTAGTTGCTTGATATATTGGATATATTTTATTGTTAATTTTTATTACCATACATATTCTCCTTAACTATATATTATAAAGTTATTTTGTTATTGTAAATACTTAAATATTAATTTATAATTAAAGAGAATAGAGGTGGCATTGTGAAAAAAGGTTTTATCTTAGTTGAAACAATTGTAGTAATAACTTTTTTGGCTACCTCTTTATTAATTATTTATTCTTCTTTTAATGGTATTTTAGTTAATGAAAAGAGAAGAATGTATTACGATGACCCAATATATTTGTATCGTACTTATTATATTTTAGATTTATTGCAAAGTAATAATGTTTTTAATTATATAGAAGATACTTTAGCTGACAATGATGCTGATAATTATCCGTTGCTGTTAGAAGTTAGTTGTAATAACACTGCTGTTTTTGAACCTGGTAGTGATGCACAAATACTTTGTGAGAGTATTGTTAATACTAAATATTTAGAAGTGGAACATATTTATTTTACTTATTATGATTTAGGGCCTTTAACAGCTTGTAAAAATAGTACTGGAGAAACTTGTGATAGAAATGAATCTTTAAGAGGATTATCTACTAATGCAGTTAATTATTTAAATACCTTGACTGGTACTGGCGATGGATATCGGATAATAATAGAATTTTTAAATCAAAAAGGGTTAGCTAAAAAGTATTTTTATGCTTCTTTAGATGTGCCATTAGGAGGTAATGGTTCATGAAAAGTAAGGGTATGACAATGGTTGAGTTAATAGTAAGTGTTGGCCTTATATCAATTGTAATGGTTTTTGTTTTTAATATATTAGTTGATATGCGTCAAGAAGAAACTAATAGTTCTTTTAAGTCTCAAGATTTAATTAATAGGAGTTTAATTATTAGGACGATTCAAAAAGATTTTATTAATAAGAAATTATATACGATTAATGAATGTTTATTGGAGCAGGAAGATGATATAGTTTGTTTAAATTTCGTTTTTCGAGATAATTCAACGGCAACATTAAAAATTGCTAAAAATACAGTGGAATATAATGGTGAAAAATGGACTTTACAAACTGGTTCTTACGATATTAAGAATGAAGATTATAAATATTGTTATAATTATGTAGAAAAAGGAAAATTTTATTATGTAACTCTAATGTTTTATGTAAATTTGAGAGGTCACGTTTTAGAAAGCAATGTTTTATTAGATTTGGAACTTTTTAATACTGGTTTGGTAAGTGATGTTTGCTTGCCAGGAACTTCAAGGACTGATTGTGGCAATATTTTAAAATTAAATAATACAACAAATTTGTGCGATAGTTATCGTAGTCAGGATGAGGAGACAACTAATAATTAAGTGCCAAATCCGTTTTTTTAAAAATTGTTTGTAATTAATATTGGTGTCAGTTATGACACTTTTTATTTGCATTTGAATACATAATCCGGAAAAAGATATAATTGCTGTTGCGAGAATTATTTTGCTATTGGGATTTATATTAATAATGCTTAAATTATTTAATGCATTAGTTAGTTCGAGGAAACTACTTAAAATAATATTAAATGTTTGATTAGAGGTTTGAATATTAATTAAATTAAAAAAAACAATAGTACCTAAAATTAATGTTAAAGTTGCTAATGATTTGGAAATGGCTTTTATAATGGCGTTAGCTAATGATATGTGATTAATTTGAATAGTGGGGTTGATTGAGTGATTATTTTTTTGAAGAAAAAATCCAAGTATAAAATTAGCTATATAGTTGTTGATTATTATTAATAAAGTAATATTTTTCGAGAATGATAGTCTTAGCATATTATATAAAAATAAAGGATTGTTAAAGATGGTGAAAGCTAATAAATTAGTAGCGTTTTTGTTATTTAAATAATTTTGGGCTAATAATTCTTTGATTATTATGGCATTAGTTGGAGTACCACTTAATAACGACATTATTAATACGTAAGTTCCGGAGCCATCTAAATTAAATAGTTTTTTGGTGTATTTTGAAGCATATTTATTTAAATAGTAAGGTAAATTTAATGATATTAAAGTATCTGTTATGACAAACATAGGAAATAAAGTAGGAAATACGCGAGTAATAAATAAGTTTAATGAATTTAAAATATTAATTTTTATTTCTGCTTGATGTGTAAATAAATAGTAGATTAGGAGTAAAAAGGCAAGATAAATTATAAGTTTTAAGATTTTGTTTTTCATATTTTCCTTCTTTTTTGATATAATATAAAAGGTGATTAAATGTTTACTAAAATATATGAAGGAACTAAGAATTTTATTATTGATAATTATAAATTCTTATTATTAATTGTAGGGATTAATTTACTTTTTTGGGTGGAATTACCTTACGTAGTGGAAACTCCTGGTGGTAGCATTTTACTTAATGAGCGGGTTGAAGTAGAAAATGGTTATGATTATGATGGTCAATTAGGTATGGCTTACGTTTCAGTAGTTAGAGGAAGTATTCCTTATTTATTAGCTTCGCTCTTTATTCCTAATTGGGATATTGTAGAAAAAGATGATATGTTATATGATAATGAATCAATGGCTGATATGTTAAGACGGGATAAACTCTATTTACAAGAAGCTATTGATAATGCAACTATCTCTGCACTGGAACATGCTGGCAAAGATGTAAAAATAACTAAGGAATATGTAAATGTTGCTTATATTGATCCTAAAGCTAAAACAGATTTAAAAACTGGTGATTTGATACTTAATGTTGAAGATAAGAAAATATCAAGTATGAATGAATTGCGTGAAATTATTGAAAGTAAAGCTGCTGGTGAAGTAATAACGTTTAAGATAGAACGTGATGGCAAAAAAAAGGAAGCTACAGCTACTGCGTACGAAACGGATGACGGAATAAAAGCGGGTATTTCAGCAATAATTACTTATGATTATGATTCAGAAGTTAATGTGGACGTAGCATTTAAGTCTTCAGAGTCTGGTCCTAGTGGGGGATTGATGACAGCCTTAGCTATATATAATTCTCTGGTTGAAGAAGACATTACAAAAGGAAGGTATATAATTGGTACTGGCACTATTGATAAGGATGGTAATGTTGGGGAAATTGGTGGCGTTAAATATAAAATAATTGGTGCTGCTAAAAAGGATG
>CALVJF010000042.1 GCA_944331885.1 uncultured Bacilli bacterium | reverse complement strand
GTTTAACTATTATGTTAAATATTTAACTTTAAATATTTTTTGTTTTATTTTAAGAAGTTTACATGTTATAATCTAATAGAATGGAGTTGGTAAACATGGATGCAAAAGTTTTCCGTGAGTATGATATTAGAGGTGTTTATCCTATAGATATTGATGAGAATTTTGCTTATACATTAGGTAAAAGTTATGGTTCTTATATTCAAGAAAAATATAACAAAAATACTGTCATAGTTGGTCATGATAATCGCTTGTCTAGTCCGATGTTAAAAACTAATTTGGTTCAAGGTCTAGTTGATTCAGGTTGTAAAGTTGTCGACTTAGGATTAGTTACTAGTCCAATGTGTGCTTATGCGACTAAGAAGTGTCATAACGTTTTTAGTATAATGGTAACTGCATCACATAATCCTAAAGATGATAATGGCTTTAAATTTAGTTTTGATAAATTTGGTATGGCTCGTGGGGATATGGTCTATGCATTTAGGGACTATACCATGATTGGTAAATTTTTAAATGGACAAGGTAGTGTTAAAAATTTTAATATAGCTCCTTACTATGCTAGTTTTATTAAATCAAAAATAGACTTAGGTTCTAGAAAAATAAAGGTTGTTTTAGATCCAGCAAATGGTACTACTAGCCCTTTTTTGGATATGATTTTTAAACAATTTGAAAATATTGAATATACAATAATTAATGGAGTTAGTGATGGAAATTTCCCTACTCATCACCCTGATCCTTCAATTGCTAGTAATTTAGACGGATTGCGTGATGAAGTATTACGTCAAGGAGCCGATTTAGGTATTGGTTACGATGGCGATGGTGATCGTTTAGGAATTATTGATGAAAATGGTAATTATATTCCGGCCGATAAATTAATGATTATCTTTGTTAGAGATTTGATAAACAAAGTTGATGACAAGCGTTTCTTATTTGATGTTAAAAGTTCAAAAGCTTTGGAAGATGAAATAATTAAATTAGGTGGTACTCCTATTTGTTATCGAGTTGGTGGTCATTCTTACATTAGAACTAAAATAAATCAAGATAATATTGTCTTTGGTGGAGAGTTATCGGGACATATAGTATTTAATGATCGTTGGCCTGGTATTGATGCTGGGATTTACTCTTCTTTAAGACTTATTGAAATTTTAAGTAAAACGGATAAAAAATTAAGTGAGCTTTTAGATGGTATTACTAAATACTATAATACGCCAGAAATAAAAGTTGAAGTTGGTGATGATAAAAAATTTAAAATTGTCGACTCTATTAAAAAATATTGCTTAGATAAAGGGTTAAAAATTAATGATATTGATGGTGTTAGGGTTACATATGATGACGGATGGGCTTTAGTAAGAGCAAGTAATACTGGTCCACATTTAACATTAAGATTTGAGGCTACTACAGAAGAAAGACTTAAAGAATTAAAGGAAGAATATGAAAATTTAGTTAAATCTATGCAATAAAAAAGGAAACTTATTAGTTTCTTTTTTTATTAGCATCAATTGATGCTAGTATCACTTTTATTCCCCTATAAGCATTAAATTAATGAATCTAATGCTAATGTAATCATTTCATCTAAAGAGCGTTCACGTTCTTCAGGTGAAAGTACATCCTCTGAAAATTTTGAATCTACTGCTGTATACAAACAAGCAGCTTCACGATTGAAAGAATTAGCAATATGACATATACCAAATCCTTCCATCTCTTCAACAATTGGATTTATACCTTCTGGAACTCGATTTAATATTGCATCAATGTCAACATAAGGTCCAAACACATCGCAAGTCATTCCAGTACCAATGTGTAACTTTTTATTGGTAGAGTTAGCAGTAGCAATAATTTTTTCAACTAAGTTTTTAGATGGATAAACAATATTTTTATCATATCCATTATATTGATAAGCAAAATTTGATTCGCTATAAATACAATCTGCTAAAACTATTTCTGGAACCTTTATATCCGGTGTTACAACACCACATGTTCCGATACGGATAATTTTTTGAACGTTATAATAATAGAATAATTCAAAAACATAAATTCCAGCTGAAGGCATTCCCATTCCATGGCCCATAACAGTTACTCTTTGACCTTTGTAATTTCCTGTAAATCCTAGCATGTTACGAATACTAGTAATTTGTTGAACATCTGTTAAAAATTTCTCGGCAATATATTTTGCTCTTAGAGGATCGCCTGGCATTATTACAATAGGTGCTACACTACCTTCTGGACAATTCATATGAATTGGAAATTCTTGTGGTTTCATTTTTTATACCTCCTCTATGATTTAATTATATTACATTTACATTGTAAGTGTATAAAAAATGTATATTGTTTACACTTGTCGAGTGTAAACAAAAAGAAGACTATTTAATCTTCTTTAATAATTATAATTTTTAAAGAATACCAGGTTGGTCCTTTAGCAGAGTTGGTATCAGTTTGAATAATATGCTCGTCTTCTAGATTAGGAATAGTAAAACTTTGAAGGCACTATTATTTGTTGATAATATTTTTTATTTTTGTAGTTGAATAGTTAAAATTTTCTACTACTATTTCTCCATTTTTATTTAAAAGATTATCATTAGTTAGCAGTTTACTTTTAGATTAATTCTTTATGCTTATATCTAACTAAGCTGGCAGATAATAAAATAATAGATAAAATGATGCTTAATAATATATTTATATAATTAATTGAGATATTTTCAATTACATAACGAATATCAGATAGAGTAAAAATTGAAAAATATTTTAAAAATTCGGTAGACTCAGAAATTGAAGAAAATATCTGAAAGACGTAGCTAACAAATACAATTCCAAGACTTATGCCTAACATTTTTTTTGTTTTATGAGTAAATGTAGCAAGGAAAAAACATAGTGAATAAATCACTATTGAAGAAAATATTGGCGTTAAACTCAAAAGAAAATATTGTTTTTGATTAAAATCGCCGCTTAATAATAAGCAAGCGTAATTGAAAATAATTGTAATACCAATTAGCGATAAAACATAAATTAAACCAGCCAAATATTTTTTTAAAAGAATTTCTGTTCTAGATACTGGAAGGCCATTTAAATATTCTATGGTTTGATCATTTTCCTCTTTTAATAATATATTGGAACCTAAAATACCAGCGTAGCATCCAGTGATTAATAAAATAAAGACAAAACCTTCTGTTTTTAACCATCCGAAAGCTGTATCAATAGAAGATATATCCATGTTAAATGCTTTTAGCATTTCTTCCGGAAAGATTTTAATCATTTCATTGAGCATTTCAATGTTTTGATCACTAACTATTGAAGGATATAGCAAAAAAACAACAAGAAAAATTCCGAGAAGAATCGAAGTCCAGATAGCAAAAGTTTTAAAATTTATTTTTAGTTCTCTTTTTAACATACACGTCACCTACTTATAATAATGGAAGAATAAATCTTCTAATGTTGGTTCATTTATTAATATTTTATCAATTTGATACTTAGATAATCTTTTTATAATAGTATTAGAGTCTAACTTTGTTTGAAATCTAACTGTTTGATTTTCAATTTGATTTGTAAGTTGAAATTCGTTAGCAATTTTTTCAATGTCAGGAGACGAAACAGTCACAAATAACAAATTCTTGGATTTTAGCTCTTCAATAGTTTCAACTTTTATTAACTGGCCATCTTTGATGATACCTACTCGATCACATATCTTAGCAATTTCACTGAGAATATGCGTTGAATAAAAAATAGTAGTTTTTTTAGCCTTTTCGGCTTTTAGTAGTTCATAAAAACGTTGTTGCATTATTGGGTCCAAACCGTTGGTTGGTTCATCCAAAATAAGCAATTTTGCTTCAGTCATAAAAGCAAGAATAATGCCTAATTTTTTTAAATTTCCGAAAGATAAATCTTCGATTTTTTTATTTTCTGGCAATTGGAAAAGATCAACTAAATACTTGCAACGTTCTTGGGAAGTGTTAGGATAAAATGAAGCATGATAATCAAGCATTTTTTTAACAGTTAAGTCTTCGTAGAGATTCACTTCACTTGGTAAATAGCCAATTTGTCTTTTTAAGTTAATCGCATCTTTGGTTAATTCTTCATCTTGAAAAAATACTTGGCCGGAAGTTTTATTAATTAAATTCATTATAGAACGAATTGTAGTTGATTTCCCAGCACCATTTGGGCCAATAAAGCCAAATATTTCTCCTTCCTTTAATGCCAGTGTTAAATCTTTTACCCCTAATGTTTTGCCATAATACTTGGTTAGTTTTTTTATTTTTAATATTTCTTTTACCATAATCTACTCCTTAATATGATTATACTGGTGATAGAATTTTTTAGCAATTAAAAATAGCAAATTAGTTGCTATTTTGTTGTGTGATTATGTCAGTTATTATCTCAGCTGTTTTTTCTACGCCTAATTTATCAACATTAAATGAGTAATCGTAATTAGCTAGATCTTGCCATTCTTGATTAGTAAAATGCTTATAGCTGTTCCTACCGATTTTTTAGCTTCACTTTTCTTGCCTTCGCCTAAACGTAAACTTAATTCAGCTGCACAGCCGTTACCAATAATTAAGGCAATAGCCGTAAAAACAATTACTAAAGGAAATATTATATTTGTTGCAGCATTTCCTAAGTAACCTACTCCTTGACCAATAAATATTTGATCAACTATGTTATAGACAGAATTGATTAACATACTTATAATACAAGGAACAGAAAATGATAAAATAAGTTTACCAATTTTATCTTTTCCTAAGTCTAATTTTTTCATATAAATAATCACCCTTTCTTGTCTGCAGGGGAGATTGTATCACAAAAAATTTTTTGTGTAATACCTAATTTTAATTTTTTTGTAATATTTTTATTAGATTTGTCAATTATTGAAAAGTATGCCTTTAATATTTATTTTTTACATTTTTAGCTTTTAAATATAGTGTTGATTTATTAGATATTCTTGGTTATAATATTTGTGAATTTTATATTAAATAATATCTTTAAATATTTATGTTGGTATTTAAGAAGTAATTTTTAATTACAGTAATTGTTTTTTTGTGGAGGCTGTTATGCAAAGTATTTTAATAATTATTCCTGCTTATAATGAAGAAAAAAGCATACTTCAAGTTGTTAGCAATATAAAGAAAGTAAAATTAGAAGGGGCTAGAATTGATTACATAATTATAAATGATGGTTCTACTGATAATACTCGCCAAGTATGTATAGATAATGATTTGAATTTTATTGATTTACCTTGTAATTTAGGTATTGGTGGAGCCGTACAAACCGGTTATAAATATGCTTATTATAATAATTATGATATTGCTATCCAAATGGATGGAGATAATCAACATGATGCTAATTATATTCCAGAATTAGTAAGTGAAATTAATAAAAATTATGATTTAGTAATTGGCTCACGTTTTGTTAAAGAGTTAAGTGAGTTTAAATCTAGTTTTCTAAGAAGATTAGGAATTAATTTTTTATCAAATTTAATTAAACTATGTACTAATTTTAAAGTATATGATGTTACTAGTGGTTATCGGGCTTGCAATAAAAAAGTTATAAAGTATTTTGCTTTAAAATACCCTGTAGATTATCCAGAGCCTGATACGTTAGTACAAATTCTAAAAAAGAAAATGAAAGTTATTGAAATACCAGTAAAAATGCATGAGAGATCAACAGGAAAAAGCTCGATTAATGGGTTTAAATCAATTTATTATATGATAAAGGTTTCTTTAGCAATTATCATTGCTAATATATCTACTAAGGGAAGTGATTAATATGAATATCCGATTAGTAATTTTATTAATAGCTTTTTGTGTGTTATTTGTTACATATATTTTTTATAATATTTTTAAAAGAAAAATAACTCTACAATATTCTTTAATGTGGTTTAGTTATTGTTTAATTATGATTGTCTTACTATTATCTAGTCCAATTTTAAGTTCTGTTACGAGTTTTTTAGGTTTTGAGGTTACTTCGAATATGATTTTTTTTCTTGGCTTTGTAGCTTTATTAATTGTTTCTTTTAATATTACAAGGTTTTTATCTAGCCAAAAAGAAAAGATAGTTATTTTGACTCAGGAGGTAGGTATTTTTAAGGAAGAATTAAAGAAATATAATGGAAAAGATTAAATTATTAATTAAAAAATATTATGTTTATGTAACATATATTATATCGGCTGGTATTTCTTTTGGATTAGATTTAAGTTTATTTTCGCTATTTTTATGGCTATTAAATGATAAAATTTCAGCAAGTATCCTTGTTGCTTCTTACTTGGCTAGAGCTCTTTCATCTTTTGTTAATTATTTAATTAATAAATATAAAGTATTTAAATATAATAAAGATACACAAAAAAGTGATAATACTATTTGGCAATATTTTGGACTTGTTATTATTAATATAACAGTTTCTGCTATTTTAGTAGATACTATATCAAAAATAATTCCAATTTATGCAACAATTATTAAAAGTGTTATTGATGTTATAATCTTTGTAATAAATTTTTTCGTACAAAAGAAATTTATTTTCAATGAAAATAAAAATAATAAGGTGTTTAATTATATATTACCTATTATTAGTTTTTTAGCACTTTATTTGAAAATAAATAATAATGGCATTAGTTTTAAATATGAGTTATTAGAAATAATAGGAATGATTATTGTTTTACCATTATTATTTCTCGGCTATTTAAAAGTATTTAAAAAAGCTAATTATTTAGGGTTAAATATTTTAAGTATTATATTTACTCTTTTAATGATATTGGGAGCTAGTTATGATTATAATTATACGCCTAATTTAGTATTCAATAGTAATATTCATATTTTAGTTTCTTTATTAAAGTTTATTGGTTTTTATTTTTTGTTTAAAAATATACTTAATACGTTTTATGATTATATGATTAACAGTAAGTTTAAAGTTAAAACTAATAAATTAATTAATTTATTTAATAAACATCCTTATTTATTTAGTTTTGGGGTATTATTCTTAGTTTATAGTATATATTTAATTATATTTTATCCAGGGATA
>CALVJF010000041.1 GCA_944331885.1 uncultured Bacilli bacterium | reverse complement strand
TTTATATCAACAATTATGATAAGTTATCTATGCATTTATAATTACTCAAGTCTCATTGGATTTCCAATTTCACCAGTCCCACCTTTATAAGCAATTTCAGATGCTAGATAAAAGGACGGGCGCACGCCATAGCTATCTAGGACGTCATAACTGTCGATAACCCCTGTCGAACGCACATAGAACGTATAGTACAAATTGCCAGAATCACGCGAAATTGTCCATTCATAAATGCCTATATTCAACCAATCTGAAGATTTTGCAGATTCATAACTATACAGTCCTGTTGCCCAATAATTTGGCGTTGCTGCAAACCCATAATCACTTACATACATTAAGCCAATTTTCGCATTATATATTATTCCTCCAGATTTAGGTATCTCTACATCATAATACTGTTTTGATGTATTAGTAGAACTAAATTTCATTCCACCTACTACCCAATCATAACTAACGATTTTATCTGCCCAAGCACCTAAACTAGTTAAATATTCTCCATTTAAATAAATATTTAAACTAGTACTACTCCAAGTGCCAACATAATTTGAATCCCATGCCATATTGTCCAAACTAGTACTTTTGATTAATTTTACTTGCTCACCAAATACTCCGATAATACGATAAACATTATCGGCTGGGCAAGGAGTTTCATCACTACCAAAACAAACATAGTTATTTGGATTAGCCCCTGCATAACGATAACTTCCATCATTGGCACCATTTTCTAAACCACTATCATGTAAATATAAACCTCCAGCACCTTGTACCGTATACAAACCCTTAACGTAATTTGCTAAAGTTACTTTTGAATCAGTAGCTTTTCCTTCTAACCCTATTTTAAAACCGATTGTTTTTCCTATAATACTTTCTTCAGTCTCTGCTCCACTCGAATCTGTATCAGATATCCATATTCTTATTGTATGCGATTCATTATTCACACCGCTATTTATAACATCTGTTTTTATTACATATGCTATTTTATATTCCATTGCTAAACTTCCAGTATTACTTAAACTAAAAGTATAAACATTATCAGATGCTGCTAATGCATCAACATCAGATAATGGTACTAAATTAGTTGATATAATTGTATCTTCTGTAAAAGTTGCACTTAAAGTACCAGCGCTTAATGTTTGATCCTCACCCTGATGACTAGATACAAATAAAGCGTAAGAAGCACCTATTATTATTACAGAAATAGTAATAATTGAAATTACAATAATAAAAGACTGCCTTTTAAAAATACTAGTATATTTCATAAGATATCCTCCTATTTTTATCTATAAATATAATAGCATTATTAATCAATAAAAACAAGTTGTGCGTTATAAAAAAAATATTTTGACAATAATAAAACTGGCTATAATTCCTACTAAATCGGCAAATAAACCTACTTTTAAAGAATAACGAATTTTAGTTACCTTAATACTACTAAAATATAAAGCTAATACATAAATAGTTGTATCAGTACACCCTTGTAAAGTAGAAGCAAGTCTTCCAATAAAAGAATCAGGTCCATAATTAACTAAAATATCACTTAAAACTGCTAAAGAAGCTGTTCCTGATATTGGTCTTAATATTGCCATTGGCAATATTTCTTGAGGAATATTAATTGCTTCAAAAATACTGCTAAATCCCGATAATAAAAAAGTGATCACTTCACTACTTAACAATATATTTATTGCAAAAATCATCGCTACTAATGGTGGAATGATATTTATGATTGTTTTCAATCCTTCGCCTACACCTTCTAAAAAACAATCATAAATATTTACTTTTTTATAAATACCATAAAAAACTATTAATAATATAAATAAAGGAATAATGTAATCCGAAATCACTATTTTTTCCTCCTTATATAATAATCTAGCAACAATCCTGCTGTACTAGAGCAGATTGTTGCTAACAAACTAGTTATTATTATTTCACTAGGATTGGCACTACCACTCGCCATTCTAAGAGCTATAACTGTAGTTGGAATAATCGTTACACCGCTTGTATTTAAAACTAAAAAAGTTATCATTGCATCAGTAGCAGTATCGGGCTGATTATTTTCTTTTTGCAACTCTTCCATTGCTTTTAAACCAAAAGGTGTTGCTGCACTACCTAATCCTAAACTATTAGCAGCAATATTACTAGCTATATACCCTAAAGCTTTACTATCTTTTTTAACACTAGGAAATAATTTTCTTAAAACCGGTTCTAATAATTTAGCAAACTTTTCCAATAATCCAGAATTTTCCGCTATCTTTAAAATACCCATCCATAATATTATTAAAGGCCCCATTTCTAAGATTAAAGAAAAACTTTTACTGCCACTATTAATTATTTCATCGTTTATAATACTTATATTACCTGTTAATAAAGCATAAGTAATGCTGATTGCAATCATAAAAAACCATATAAAATTTATCATTAAATCCCCCTACCAAAATTTAATAAAATCCCACACTTTCTCCCAAAAAGATTTTTTAATATTAATATTTTCTTCAAAATATATTTTTTCTTCATGAACTATTTCATCATTTAATAAAACCTTAACTTTTCCAATAACATCACCATTACTGTATTTATCTTTATTTAATAAATCTATTTCTGTTTTTACATCATCATTTTCTTTTACTAATATTTGAAAATTATTTTTTATTAAAATATTACCATTTTTTAATTCTAAATCTTTAACTACAAAATCATTTTTATTAAGTACCTCTAAAACTTCATATTCTTCAAAATACTTTTCATACAACTCTTTATGATCTTTAAAATCATTTCCATCATTAAGAGTTACTACTACTAAATTCTTTCCATCTTTACTAGCACTAGTAACCAAAGTTCTTTTAGCTTTCTCTGTATATCCAGTTTTACCTCCAGTAGTATAGTCATATAATTTTAACAACTTATTTTTATTTACCCATACATAAGTTTTATAGTTAGATTTAATTGTTATTTCTTTAGTACTTGTTATTTCTTTAAAAATATCATTACGCATTGCATAACTCATTAGAATGGCCATATCTTTAGCTGTAGAAATATTGCCTTTTCCGTCACTTTCTTCTAACCCATGATTATTATAAAAAAAAGTATCATTCATTCCTAAACTCTTAACTTTTACATTCATTAAATAAACAAATGACTCCATACTACCAGTTACTCCTTTTGCAATAGTCATTGCTGCATCATTGCCACTTCTTAACATTAAACCATATAATAATTCTTTTAACGTTAATAATTCGCCTTTTTGAATGTATATAGCACTCCCATAAGCCTTTAAAATTTCATCTCCTACTTCAATACCCTTATTTAAATTTCCATATTCCAAAGCAATAACACTAGTCATGATTTTAGTTGTACTAGCAATTAATTTTTCTTTTTCGCAATTTTTACAATATAAAACTCTTCTTGAATCAGCATCCATTACTATAGCTGACTCCGCACTTATACCTAAAACTTTAATAGGTAATAAAAGTAATAATAACCATAAAATTTTTTTCATTATAATCCCTCAAAAAATTTTATGTAATAATATTTAAAAAATACTATAAAAAAAATATTCCTATCAATAGGAATACTTTTATCCTTCGTAAATACCATGTAATTTTTCTAAATCTTCATCGCTTAGTTGTTGCACAACCCAATTACCTTTATCATCTTTTTCCAATTCTATATTAATTTCATAATCAATTGTATCTTTTTGCTCTTCCATTTTATCTAATTTATAATTTAAAAATAAATTTTTATCATATTCTCCATCAGTCATAAATTCATCTTGATGACTATTTAAATAATCATTAGCATCTTCCTGTACTTTGTACAAATCATATACAACAACCTTCACAGTAATTATTGCTTGATCATCAACATATTCTTCGTTAACTACATCAAATCTCATATCACTATACTGTCTAGTTAATATATCTTTATATTGCTCTTTCTGCTCATCAGTAAAATCTTCATTATCAACATTTTCATCAAGTTCTTTCATTATTTCTGCATCCAAATATTTATATTTATTTAAATATCTTATTGCTTCATCCTTAGCACTTAATTTCATTCCACAACTACATAATAAAAAAATACTCATTATCAAAAATATCTTCTTCATTAAAATACCCACTTTCTATTATTATTATGGAAAAATATTTTATTTTTATGTATAATTATACAAGGAAGTGATTACATGAAAAAAACATTAACTGGTCTTAAACCAAGTGGTGAACTAACTTTAGGAAGCCTTATTGGTGCTATTAAACAAATGAAAGATTATCAAGAGGATTATGATTCTTACCTTTTTGTTCCAGATTTACACGCTATTACAGTTCCTCAAGACCCTAAAGAATTAAAAGAGAGAATTAGAAAAAACGTTGGATTATACCTAGCTTGTGGTATTGATCCAAAACGCAATACTATTTATTTACAATCAGAAAATTTGTACCATGCTAATCTTTCTTGGGTTTTAGAATGTACAACTTACATGGGTGAAGCAAGTCGTATGACTCAATACAAAGATAAAACTAGCAAAGGCGAAAATGTATCAGTAGGATTATTTACTTACCCTATCCTTATGGCAGCTGATATTATCCTTTATGACGCTGATTATGTACCAGTTGGAATTGATCAAAAGCAACACGTCGAATTAGCTCGTGACATTGCAACTCGTTTTAATAATAAATATGGTAATACTTTTAAAATACCAGAACCATTAATTCCTAAAACCGGTGCTAAAATCATGGATTTACAAGCTCCAACTAAAAAAATGAGCAAATCAGCTGATAATTACAAAGGAACTATTTTATTACTTGATCCACCAGAAACAGCCAAAAAGAAAATAATGAGCGCCGTAACAGACTCAGATAACTTAGTTAAATACGATCCAATAAACAAACCAGGAATTTCTAATCTTCTAACAATCTACTCATCTTTGAAAGAAATACCAATTACTGAAGTAGAAAAACATTTCCAAGATTACAATTATGGCTCACTAAAAAAAGAAGTTGCTGAAGTTGTAGCAACAACTTTAACAACAATTCAAAAAAAATATCAAGAAATAATTAATTCCAATATAATTAATGAAGTTCTTGATGCTGGTCGAGAAAAAACAACAAAATTAGCAGAAGCTAAATTAAAAGAAGTCTATCACAAAATTGGTCTAGAACGTTAAGCACTTTTTAGTGCTTTTTTATATGACAAAATAACCATTTTATATAATTCATAATGTATATCTAAAATATCATTATTTAAATCACTAATTAAATCCTGATACATTTTATTTAAATCATTATTTTTTTTCATAAATCTTTCATAATATAAAAAACTCATTTTATTAATATTTTTATCTTCTAACAAAGTTCTATATTCTAAAGATAAATACCTTTTTATAACTTCATCCTGTCTTAAAATATGGGCATTTCTTTTTTCTAATAATTCCAAATCTATTGATTCTTCCATCATATCATAAGCAATTTCCATTACATCCAATTCATCACTAATTAATAATTTACTTATTCCTAATTCTTTACCATTATCATCAAATTCAACTAATAATGAATTATAACCATCAGTAAATAATATATCATTCTCTTCCGGCATATTTAATAATTTTACTTTATTATTAATCATTTTACACATATTTCTAAAACTTATTTTATACATTGGAACTTTTTTTAACAATTCTACAACATCATTACTAAACCATTCATAAAATTGATATAATTCTTCATTTATATTTACTTTTAAATTGTAATAATATTGCATTCTTTATTCTCCCTCCAAAGATTATCAATAACCCTATAATAAACAACCAACACTCAAAACTACTACTTATAACCTTTACATATTCTAAAAAACTATACCCCAAACAAATTAAATTAAGATACAAAATCATAAATAATAATCCTACACTACTTAAAATAACTCCTATAATTAAAAATATTAACTTATTCATAAAATATTTTATTCCCTATTAGAATAAAATATTATATAATTAATAAAGGTGATTATATGGAAGCATTAAAATATACAATATTAGGAATTATTCAAGGTATTACTGAGCCTTTACCTATATCTTCAAGTGGTCATTTATTAATTTTTAAGGAATTGCTTAATACTAATATGTTTAATGATTTAAACTTTGAAACTATAGTTAATTTTGGTTCATTCCTTGCAATATTATTTATTTTTAGAAAAGATATCATTCGTTTAATAAAAAATTTCTTTACCTATTTATTTAACAAAGATAAAAGAAAAATAACTTATAATGATTTTAAATATTGTTTATTAATTATTATTGGTACTATCCCTGTTGGTATTACTGGATTTATATTTAAAGAAAAAATTGAATCTTTTGTTAATGTTCAAGCAGTTGGAGTTGCATTACTTTTTACTGCTTTGATATTATTTATAGTACGTAATATTAAAGGTGAAAAAGACGACAATGATATCACTTATAAAGATGCTATTATCATTGGCCTTATTCAAATGATTGCTTTACTACCTGGTGTAAGTCGTAGTGGAACTGTTTTAGTTGGCTGCTTACTTTGCAAATTAAAAAGAGAAACTGCTTTAAAATATACTTTTATGTTATATTTTCCAGTTTCTGTAGCAGCAATGGGTTTAGGAGTTTTAGATTTAGTTGAATCTAATACTTTAAATACCGTTTTACTACCTTATTCTTTAGGATTTATTGCTTCTTGTATCGTTACTTACTTTGCTTACCAGTGGTTATCAAATATTGTTAAAAAAGGTAGTCTTTGGAAATTTTCCATTTATTGTTTAATAGTTGGCATATTTGTTATATTTTACTTTAGATAAAAATCGTATTACAAAATACGATTTTTTAATTTATTCTAAACGGATTATCTTTAGAACCATCACCACTTTTATATTCCACATTGCTATTTAAATAAAATACAGGTCTAACACTAGCAGATACACTAGCAGATAACCCATAAACATTTCCTGCGTAATAAGTCATACCACCATAATAATAAGCTTCTCCCAATATAACATAACTTAAGGCAT
>CALVJF010000040.1 GCA_944331885.1 uncultured Bacilli bacterium | reverse complement strand
GAATTGCGTAAATTAAAAAGTAATATTGCCGCTGCTGAAAGTATAAGTTCTAATAATGGTCAAATAAATAATGTAGATCTTCTTAGAAGATTAAGTCAACTTGAAAAAGTTGTCTTTGGCAAAAATGAATAAAATCTGGGCAAATGCTGCTTATTAATTAAGTAGAGGAAAGTCCATGCTCGCACAAGCTGTGATGCTTGTAGTGTTCGTGTTTAGGGAAAAAATAACCTAAAGTAGTAGCAATACTAACGGCTTTGAAATAACCTGCAATGGTTAAAGTAAATATAAAAGTGCCATAGAGACGAGTATTCTTGGAAACGAGAATAGTGGAACGCGGTAAACCCCACGAGCGAGAAACCCAAATTATGGTAGGGGAGTCTTTGCAAAGGAACAAAACAATGTGAAGAACCTAGCAATAGGTAGATAAATATTTGCCACCTTTTTAAGGTACAGAACATGGCTTATAAGATTTTATTTATTTTTTAGAAAAGGAGTGACTTATCTTGAATGAGATTGGCGCCACGCTAAAATCAACAAGAGAAACAACTGGAATAAGTTTAGAAGAAGCCAGCAACGATTTAAAGATAAAAGTATTAATATTAGAAAATATTGAAGAAGGAAATATTGGCTGTTTTAAAGATATCTTTGTTTTAAAAGATTACATTTATGATTACGCTAAATATTTAGGGCTTGATCCCGATAAAATAACCGATGAATTTAATGAGTATTTATTCGAATATACATCTAAAATACCAGTTAAAGAAATTGAAAAAGCAGTTAGAGAACAAGCAAAAGAAAATCCAGTCGAAAATAAAATTTCTTCTCCATATACTAATACAGTAACAAAATTTAAGAAAACAAATTATTTATTACTCTATATCTTAGTTGCTATCCTAGTTATATTGGCTATTGTATGGTCAATAAAACAAATCACAATCAACAACGAAGTTACAAACGAAATAAGTTATATTAAATAATATGAGGTGTTAAATATGAAAATGAATTTACCAAATAAGTTAACAATAGCTAGAATTATTTTAGCAGTAATAATTTTAGTATTGCTTACAGTCCCTTGGCATCAATTAGGAATTAATTTCCCAGTTTATAGTGTTTTAGACGTCAATGTTGATATTAGATATGTAATAAGCGGGGTTTTATTCTTAATAGCTTCTATTACTGATTTTTTAGACGGACATATTGCTCGAAGTCGTGGCTTAGTAACTGACTTTGGAAAAGTAATGGATGCCATTGCTGATAAAGTATTAGTTAATGGTTTATTAATTATTTTAGCTTATGCTAACTTTATTTCTGTAATTGTCCCAGTTGTTATAATCACTAGAGATATAGTTGTCGATTCAATCAAAATGGCATCTGGTAACAAAGGAAAAGTTATTGCAGCTAGTTGGGCTGGTAAAATTAAAACTATTTGTATGATGGTAGGATTAACTTTAGTTCAATTCTATAACTTGCCATTTGAATATTTTGGAATTGACATTGCTAATCTAATAGTAGCGATTGCCACAATTCTTTCTGTAATTTCTGGCTGTCAATATTATATAGCTAATAAAGATTTTATCTTCTCGGAAAAATAAGCTTTAAGCTTATTTTTAATTTTTATTTAAAGGCAAACAAATGTTTGAAAAAATATTGACAAACAAAAAAATGTATAATAAAATTAGATTGTAAGAAAAAATTAGGAGGACTAAAATGAAAATAGTTAAAGATCAAAAGGATAAAGATAAGGCTTTAGAACAAGTTTTAGCCGATATTGAAAAACAATTTGGTAAAGGAGCAATAATGCGCTTAGGAGAAGAAGAACATATGGAAATAGATGTTACTCCAACTGGTTCGCTTACATTAGATATTGCTTTAGGAGTTGGTGGCTTTCCAAAAGGACGTATAATTGAAATTTATGGCCCAGAATCATCTGGAAAAACAACTTTTGCTCTTCAAGCCATTGCTGAAGTACAAAAAGAAGGTGGTCGTGCAGCATTTATTGATGCCGAGCATGCTTTAGATCCAATATACGCTAAAAACTTAGGCGTAAATATTAATGAACTCTTATTGTCTCAACCAGATACTGGTGAGCAAGCTCTAGAAATTTGTGAAGCATTAGTTCGTAGTGAAGCAGTTAACATTATTGTTATTGACTCTGTTGCTGCTTTAGTTCCTCAAGCCGAAATTGAAGGTGAGATGGGAGATTCCCATGTTGGACTTCAAGCTCGCTTGATGTCGCAAGCATTAAGAAAATTATCAGGCACTATAAATAAAACTAAAACAACAGCCATTTTTATAAACCAACTTCGTGAAAAAGTGGGGGTAATGTTCGGTAATCCTGAAACTACTCCTGGAGGTAGAGCCCTAAAATTTTATTCAACAATTCGACTAGATATTAGAAGAGCAGAACAAATAAAAAGTGGTGATCAAATCATTGGTAACAGAACTACAATTAAAGTAGTAAAAAATAAAGTTGCACCACCTTTTAAAACTGCTAGCGTAGATATTATGTACGGCGAAGGTGTTAGTAAAGAAGGAGAGTTAATCGATTTAGCCAGTGACATTAATATAATTGATAAAAGTGGTGCGTGGTATTCATACAATGGTGAAAAAATTGGTCAAGGGAAAGAAAATGTTAAAGCCTATTTAAAAGAAAATCCAAAGTTAATGCAAGAAATAGAAACGAAAGTACGAGAACATTATGGATTTATAAAAAATAAGGATACTAAGAGCAGTGAAAAAAATTCTTAATATCGGAATAGACATTGATAATGTTTTAACTAAAACAACCGAAAAAACAAATTCGTTAATTGATAATTATATAACTACTCCTAAAGAAAAAGAGTTATATCAAAAAAATTTAAGTCAAATTATGGCTTCCAAATTTCCTGACGAGTTAAATTCCAAACTTCAGCAATGCTTTCAAGAAGTATGCAATACTGTAGAATTATTTCCTAACGCCCGAAAAGTTATTTTTGCGCTTCATGGTCAAGGTCATAAAATAATTTTTATAACAGCTCGTAATGACAATTTAGTACCAAATACAATTGAAAATACTAAGAGATATTTTCAAAAACATAATATTTATTTTGATAAAATATTATTCAATAATACTAATAAAAATGAAGCGTGTCGTCAAAATAATATAGATTTATTAATTGATGATTCACCTAGTGTTTTAGAAAATATTGAAACCAATAAATTACTTTTTCTAAATGAGCTAAATAATAAGTTTCAAGAGCAGTATAATACAGTAAAAAATTGGATAGAAATTTCAGAGTACATAGAAGAAATAACAGCTAATTAAATTAGCTGCTTTTTAATGTTTGACTTTTCCTTTCACGTTTGATATCCTAACTAGCATAAATATTAGCAATGAAATAAAAAAGGGGGATTAGTTAATGCATCAATTATATCGTTTTCAGGGTGGTCATACTTATCCATCATACAATATAAAAGATAATAGTTATGATATCGATATTTCGCGAGGATATACTTATTATTCAGCAACAATTTATCATCATAAATATTTTACTTACAAAAGATTGAAACAATACTTAAATAAAAAACTAAGTGAAGCTAAAAATATTCCTTATAGTACCAAAATGTTAGTTCAAGAAGAATACTATCAAAAATTAAGAAAATTTATTGCATCCTGTGACATGGATTTATTTAATTCTATTGGTATATGTTGTACTGGACAATTTATATCTTTATTGCAAGAAAATGCTTTACCTCGTCCTAAGTTATTTCCAGAAATGATTGAAAGAGTAGATCGTCGTGTTTTCGGTGGTGGCTATGGCTTATGTTCAGAATGGTTAGAACTTTTAAAAACCCTTTCACTTTCGTATAGTACGAGAAGAATAAGTCATAATGATTTATTACTTATGATTAGAAATATTCGAAGAAATAGTGGCCCTTTAACTGAAAGTCTAAATTTTTTAAGTAATTGTGAAAGAGAAATAATAATTAATTCAGAAATTTTTGATGATTTTATGAAATATAAAATTATGGGACTTTTAATGTCAATAATAGAAAAAGAAACTTGTCTACCTAATAGTGAATTAGCCAAAAAACCTCGTGAAACAATTCGCCGTGTCGTTGAAGATTACCAAAAAGAAAAAGAAACACTATTACGCCATTTAGATTATTTAGACCAGCAACATATTCCTTATAAATTTACCTTGAGTTAATTTTTTAAAATTCAAATTTGACAATTAATTCTTGCTTAAATCTAAAATTCCATCTATAATAAATTTATAGAACAATTATTAAATTCAATAATATTTCTATAAATAAATAAAAATGGAGGAAGAAAAATGGATATTAGTTCAAGTACCATTTTAGCTCTTACCATTGGAATCTTATGCGGAGTAGGTTTATTTTTCATTATTAATTACATTAGGGGAAACCAAGCCGAAAAAAAAGCCAAGCAATTAATTGATCAAGCAGTGAAAGAGGCTGAGAAAAAACGCCGTGATAGTCTCTTAGAATTAAAAGAAGAATCATATCGAAGTAAACAAGAATTAGAACGCGAAATAAAAGAAAAAAAATCTGAACTTAAACAATCAGAAGATCGATTAATGCAAAGAGAGAAAAATCTCGATAAACGTGAGGAAATGCTCCAAAATCGTGATGAAATGCTTGAAAAAAAGGATACATTGCTTAATAATAAACAAAAAGAAATCCAAGAAAAAGAAACTAAAATGGAAGAATTATTAAAAGAAGAAATGGAACAACTAGAACGTATTGCAAAATTTAGTAAAGAGAAGGCTCATGATTTAATTATGAAAAGAGTCGAAGCAACTATGGCTAAAGAAAAAGCCGAATATATTAAAGAACAAGAAAGCGAAGCCAAACTTATTGCAGCAGAAAAAGCTAAACAACTTATTGTAGGCAGTATGCAAAGATATTCAAATGATGTAACAAACGAACAAACTGTAAGTACAATAATATTACCAAATGATGAAATGAAAGGGCGTTTAATAGGCCGTGAAGGTCGAAATATTCGAACAATAGAGTCCGTAACAGGAGTAGATTTGATAATTGATGATACACCAGAAGCAATTGTAATTTCCAGCTTTGACCCATTACGTCGTGAAATTGCTAAAATTACAATTGAAACATTGATTAAAGATGGAAGAATTCATCCTTCAAGAATTGAAGAAATATACGACAAAGTAGTAAAAGATATTAATGAAAAAATTACTGAAATGGGTCAAGATGCATTATATGAGTTAGGAATAACTAAAGTAGATGCTGAATTAGTAAATTTGATTGGGAAATTACACTTCCGTACCAGTTATGGTCAAAATGTTTTACAGCATTCTAAAGAAGTTGCTCACTTAACTGGTTTAATGGCAGCTGAATTAGGAGAAAATGTTAATATTGCCAAACGTGCTGGGTTATTACATGATATTGGCAAAGCTATTGATTATGAAGTTGAAGGAAGTCATGTTGAATTAGGAGAAGAAATAGCTAAAAAATATCAGGAAGATGAAATTGTTATAAATGCTATTAAATCTCATCATGGCGATTGTGAGGCTACATCAATTATTGCCAGTTTAGTGCAAATAGCTGATACATTATCAGCAGCTCGTCCTGGAGCACGTAATGATTCATTGGAAAACTATATTAAGAGATTGGAGCAATTAGAAAATATAGGCAATAGCTTTGAAGGCGTAGAAAAAGCTTACGCAATGCAGGCTGGCCGTGAAATAAGGGTTCTAGTAAAACCTGACGAAGTAGATGATTTAACAAGTTATAAAATTGCTCGTGAAATGAAAGAAAAAATTGAATCTGAAATGCAATATCCTGGTACTATTAAAATAACTGTTATAAGAGAAACAAGAGCTCAAGAAGAAGCCAAATAGGCTTCTTTTATTATTAATAATTTTTAATATAATAAAGCCACGTTTATAAACGTGGTTATTTATTTTTAACAAAGTATTCATAATATTCTTCAAAATTGATTTTATGCTCATAAATATATGTAGCGCATTCCACACCACAATAACGGTAGTGCCAAGGCTCATACATATATCCAGTCAAGTATTCTTGACCTAAATTATATCTTAAAATAAAACCATATTTATGGGCATTATCTTGTAGCCAAGCAAATTCATCAGTTTTTTCAAAATAATCAGTATTCATAGTTCTACTTTTTAAATCAACAGCCAAACCAGTTTGATGTTCAGAATATCCAGCACGAGCTGAGTATGTATCAGCCTCTTCTTTACCATCGCGATTAACATAATTATTATATAACTTCGTTTGTAAATCATAGCTTCGATAGCCAGAATAAACTCTAAAATCCAAACCTACAGCATTTGCATCATTCCACATTTCTACAAAATGCTCATAAGCTTCCTTATTAAGTTTAAAAGAAGTATTATATTGCGAATATTTAGCAGGCACATCAACTAAATCATATCCGTCAAAGTCACTACCTAGCTTATAAAACTTATTAGCAATCATTAAAATTCCTTTGCTAGTATCAGATTGAATATCATAATTATAAAATTCGTTGTCTATATTAGAATTAACATTTTTAATTATATCATTATTCTTCATATCACTATTGTTATTTGAATAATTAAAATAACGTTGTAAATTACTATCAATATAATAATCATTATTTATTAAACCTAAAACCAAACTTTTATCATATTTATTATTAATAATCAACTTAATATTATCATCGCTTAATTTACTTTTAATTAAATTAGATTCATCTTCCGTAAAACCATAAGTTACCAATTGATCTTCTTTTTCTTCTTTTAAAGTAGAAACATTATCTATTTCCTCACTAGAATTATCAAGAATTTTAATAACATAAAAAATGCTCACAATAATAAACGTAATAACTAATACAATAATAAAACCTCTTATTAATTTATTCATAATCATCACCTAATATAATTATAAACTAAATTATTAAAAAAAACATCTAATTATTAGATGTTTCTCAGACTGTTGACAAACCCCTAGATTTTTTCTAGAGGTTTTCTTATGAATGAATTTTTTGAAATGACTTTTGAATATTTATG
>CALVJF010000039.1 GCA_944331885.1 uncultured Bacilli bacterium | reverse complement strand
ACCAGTTGGTTCATCAGCTAAAATCATAGCTGGTTTTTTTACTAATGCTCTAAGTATCGCAATTCTTTGTCTTTGACCACCTGACAACTCATCAGGTTTTCTTTTCTTCAAACTTTCTAAATTAAATTTTTTTAAAATCTCATTTACTGGCTCATCATCATCTAAGCCTTGCAATTCTAAAGCAATTTTAATATTATCAAATACATTCAATTCTTCTATTAAATCATAAGATTGATTAATAAAACCAACATTATAACTACGATATTCAGTTAATTCTTTTTCTGTATAATTACTAATATCTTTACCATTTACTAAAATATTCCCTTCAGTTGCTTTATCAATTCCACCAATCAAGTTTATTAAAGTAGTTTTTCCACAACCACTTTCACCCACTATAAAAACTAACCCATTATCATTTAGTTTTAAATTAATTTTATCAAGGGCTAATATTATTTCACTTTTAGTTTTATATTCTTTAGATACATCTTTTAACTCTAACATAAACTCCTCCCCACTTATCATTTAATTTTTTTAAGTCTATTTTTTGAATAAGGTCCTCTAAAGCTCAATAATACACCAATTAAAGATAACAAAAGACCAATTATCAAAGAAAAAATTACCAAATAAAGATTAAAGTCAACAATTTGATATGTTTTTAATAATTCCTTACTTATTACATTATTAATTATTAATTTTTCAAAATAGATAGCTGGACCCCAAAGCAAAACAACAAATCCTAAAATAAATAACCAAGTCCATAGCCATATTTTATAGCCATCTTTTTTTCGCATTCCCTGTTCTCTTAAAATCTTTAAAATCTTCTTATTAACTAAATGTAACATTCCCCAAATTCCAAAACTAATACTGACAATTAATAAGATTAAAACACCTGTACCAATTTGCGCAGTCTTTTCGATTGCATCAAACACTGCGGTTTCTTTTTCAAAAGGAACTTTGGCCCAATATTCACTCGCTGCATCATCACTTTTAAATTCTTTAAGTAAGGAATATAACACATCATAATCATCACTCATTACTTCTACATGATTTATTTTAACAATGTTTCTCAAATATTGCCTTAAAATTTCTTCACTAACATAATTTACAGCTCTTTCCTGTACCCCAATAATTTTTAATTTATAATCAGCGTAACCATTGGCGTGAATAATTTTACCGTGATCAGCAATTCTCATATATAATTCTTCACCAATAATATTATTCTTTTTCATATAATCATCAGCAATAGCTTGTAAAATAGTTTCATCTTCAATCAAGTTATACTCTATTCCGCTAACCTCTAAAACATAATTACTAAAATCACCATTAGTCATCTCATCGAGAGTATCAAAAGATATTATGATTTCATCACTATTAATCTGCTTATTAGCGGTAGCATTTTGTAAAATATTATAATTATCACCATTTAAATAATAAGATGTAAACTCCCTAAAATATGATAGATTACTCACTTTATTAAAATCTAAATTATCAAAAAACTTTTCACTGACATAATATTTATTCATATCATGTAATAATCGACTCCAATTCGGAAATGCACTAATCAATTCGGTTTTAACAGCCCCAGCATCAAATTCGCCATCTCCTATACTTGATTCGTATAAAAATTTAAAGTTTATTACATCTTCGTAATTGAAGTCTTCTACAAAATATATCCCTACAACTTTAAGACTTATTTCTCCTAAACCAATTTCCAACTCATTGTTAACAATTTTTTCAAAATCATTAGGAAATATTTCATCTTCCCCTGTAGTCGCATTATAATAACCATAATAACTTAAAATTTCTGCTACAAAATTACTTATCACAACTTCATTTGCTTCTTTCGGATACTTCCCAATATGTTTTAAATTATTAAAACTTGCTTCATCAATTTCGTAAAAATCCACTTCACTATACACTAAACTAGCTAAGTAAACATGAGAGTTTTTTTGCCATATTCCTTCCTTAGGTGGTATTACAAATGCATCATTTTCCCATTTCGCACTATTAATCGGGGCCATTAAATCAGCAGCATAATTTCCAACTAAATATTTTGGAACTTCATAATTTATATTTCTCTTATCGAGCCAGTTCTTAATATATTGCAAATCGTTATTAGTGTAAGGAAGAATTCCTTCATATTCTTTATCATAGTTTATAATTGACAAATAATTAATGTCATTATCTACTAAAACATTGGCATAAATTTTATCTCGATCAAGCTTATTTAACATCAAACTCAAACTAAATAAGCTAAACAAAATTGCCAATAAAATCACACTTAAAACAAGAAGTGGTTTATTTTTAAAAGTAATAATTTTGGCTATTTTTATCTTACTTTTCAATTTCATAAAAGTTTACTACCCCTACTTTCTTCTTAAATTTTATCATAGATAATAATTCATAACAATAATTTTAATAATTAAAAAATAAATGTAATAAACATTTATTTTTTAAGCCTAAATATTTAAAATTCAAATGCCTTAATTCCCAAATTATTATTAACATACACATTATCTAATTCTAATTTAATAATTTCTTTGTAATCATCATAAGTTACTTTTAAATAAATATTTTTCCATATATAATCCAATATTTTAAATTCAAAATACTCGTTATATCCCAAAGAATCACTGAAAAATACATTTTTATTACTAGTAGTAGTTAATAGTCTTTCACTATTATCTTTATCGATATAGTATAACTCTAACATTTTTATTTCTTTATTTGTAGTGATATTTCCCAAACTAAAATATACTTTCTCCGGGGTCGTAACTACCATCCCATTTGTAATTTTTAAATTAGCATTTTGCAAATTAATTGTATAAATATTTATTGCTCTAAAATAGCTAAAAAAATAATAAATCAAAAAAAGTCCTACTACTAATCCAAATATTCCCCAAGAAATATATAACAGCTTTTGTTTTTTATTCCGATCTTGCCATAAGTTTAAGGTTATAGAATCTATTTTATCAATATTATTCTTCGTTTTTACCTCTCCGTACAATAATTCATCAATTGTTACATCAAAAATTTTGCTGAGCTTTAACATTACTTCATAATCTGGACAAGTTTTACCCCTTTCCCATTTACTAATTGCTTCTCTAGAAATCGGTATCATATCTGCCAACTGTTGCTGTGTCAAATTTTGCTTTTCACGCAATTTTTTTATTAATAGCCCCATCCTTTTCTGTTCCATCATGTAAAGTTCCCCTTTCAAAACACTAAAAACAATTTATATACCTAACATTTATCAAAATTTTTACAAAAAATAAAGGACTTATTAAGTCCATTTTAAAGTTAACAATAAAATTATAAATGTTATTTAGCAACTTTAATTATTAAACGCGTTCCTTCAACAATATCTGTCCCAATAACTTTTGATTGATAAAAAATTCTTCCTTCCTCATAATTAGAATTATCTTCATATTGAATTGTTAAAATTAAGTTATGGTTATCCGCAAATTTTTGAACCTTATCTACTGTATAAGAACCATCACAAAAATTAGGATAACTCGCAACAACACGAGGTATATACAAAGTAATTGATTCCCCTTCTAATAATATTTTGCCAGCATCTACAGATTGTCCAATAATTGTTTCCTCAGATATATTTTCAAAATTTTCCATATCAGAAATGTCTTTTGTTTCAACAATTACTTTTAAATTAACATCTTCAAGGTGTTTTTTTACTACCAAATAATTTTTCCCAACATAGTTTTCAACAGCATATTGCTTTGAATTTTCACTTGAATTATAACTATTGTTTACATCATCATTAACTGATTGCTCATTATTAGTTTCTTCATTTGCCTCATTATTCAAATGATTATCATTATAACCATCTGTTATATAATTTTTACACTTTAAAAATGTTTTACCCGTAGTTTCTAAAACATTGGCTTCAACTATAGAATAAGCATCACATATTCCATCACTATAAAGTTCAAGAATATTTTTATCTTTTATATAATTATTTTTTAGTAACAAAGATAAATCTATTTCTTTTATTATTTCTTTTTCTGCAAAAGAATAATTTTCATTAACATACATAATCGAAGACTCAGTAATAACTTTTTCTAAATTTTTATAATCAATAGTTTCATTTAATTCTTGTTCATCATTATTTATTTCACCCTTCAGTTCTTCTTTATCATTATCCTGATGTAGATTATTTTCGGAACTATTTTTATTATCTTTAATTAATATAATTAAGCATCCAATTAATATTAAAATAATTAATATTAAAATTATAATTCTTATTTTTTTACTTTTAATTAGTTTTTTCAAAAGCTCATCACCATTTCTATTTTAACAAATAATATATTTAATATCTTAAATATTATTCTAATTATTATCTATAGTTTAAAATAATTACTAACAATCCCTTTTCACACACTTATTAATAATTCTATTAAAACCAATAAAATATAATAAGAATAACAAAATAATTAATAATAACTCATAAATATTAAATAATAATAAAGTTCTTAAATCAAAAACAACCCGCCAATAACCTATAGCTAATAAAATTGCAAAAATTATCACATTGCCGAGAAAATATATTTTTAATATTTCTACTAATATCCTTGTTAAAACAACACATGCAATCTGCCATTTTGAATACCCCAAAACATGTAATAAATATATTTCTTTATTTTCGTTCTTTACACAATCTTCAACTACTAATATAAATAAAATGAATAAAATTAAACCAACAACTAGCAAAATTATCCAACAAATAAATCCTATATTTTCTAAAAAACTAATATTTTCCAAGTCCGTTTGATTATAAAAAACTGCATCCAGTTCTTCTCCATACTCTACAATTAACTCCTTTGCCTGCTCATATGTTTCCATAACCACAATTAATGCCTCACCACACTGCATTGTATCTGGACATTTATATTTTTTTACAATACCTTTTTGTTCCGCTAACAAATCCTTATCTTCATTCCAAATTGCCACACTTTTATTAACTTCCAAATCTTTAATTTTCATTTCTTTGTAGCTAAAATATGACAATAACAGCATCATCACTGTTCCAAAAACAAAAAACACTATAAACCACTTTTTAATTTTTTGAAAATCACAATTTTTATAAGATTTTTTAATCAAATAAGCTATTTTCATTTTTCATTCCTCTTTAAATATTTGCCAAAATATCCTAACATCAATACTAAAATACTCAATATTATAAGTGGTATATTAAAATCTAAAGTAAAACGATAAAATATAAAAGGATTAATTATAAATATTAATTTATAGATAACATAACATAATAGACAAAATACAAATGCTAAAGACAGTACCAAAAACATAAACCATTTATCAATAACATAATTTATTTGCTTTATTTCTTCATCCTTATAACCTAATATATTATAAAGTATTTCATTATTTTCTCTTTCCTTCTGCATTTTTCTTCTTAAAAATGCTAACATCATCGTACTAGCAACTAAACATCCTAATAAAACTAGATAAGAAATAATTTTTATCGTTGTTATCAAATCCTCCTCCAAACGAAAAACTTTTTCTCCATCTATCCCTCTCTTATCCAAAATATCAACGACTTTATCAACATTTTCATATTTGTCAATTAATAGCGTCACAACTTCCTTTGATTTTTCTTCATCTATCAATTCCTTAATTTTTTCTATTGTTGCAATGCTTGTAAAACAAACATTATTATCGTAAGCATAAAAATTATTCTTAAAAAATCCAACAACTTTTAAATCAACATTTATTGTTTCTAAATAACTAAATCCATCATATTTATTGAAACTCATCGTTAAAATATCATCCGCTTTAAGTGACAAAATATCATCCTTAGTTACTTTTGAATATTCTAAATCCCCAATAGGTATAAAACCTTCTCCGCATATAATTTCTCTATCTTCTTTAATATCTCTTCCTTTACTAAGAAGTGGATAATTATTTAATGCCTGCTGCAACACTATCGTTTTATTTATAATCTTACCATTTATTGCCTTTAAATTAGAAGTAATATCAAATTCTGCATAATCAAACACATCTACTATTTCTTTAATATCAGCAGTAATTTTTTCCACGTCTTCTAATGTATAATTCTTATCATTACTACTTACCATTAACATCTTTGCATCAAGTGATTGCTCTAAATTTAACTCAACATAATTTTCTATAGTACTATAAATATTTGCTCCCATTACTGTAATAAAAATAATAACTGCACCAATAAATACTCGTAAAATATTTTTCTTATTTCGCCAAAATAATCTTTTTGCTAAATAGTTTATTTTATTCTTACTCACTAAGAATCATCAACTTTCCTTGCTTTATTTCAAGTACTACGTCAGCAATTTTTTTAATTTTTGAGCTATGTGTCACTATAATTATACACTTATCTTTTTTATCAATCTGTTTAATTAATTCTAAAATATTTTTCTCATTTTTTTCATCTAAATTGCCTGTTGGTTCATCTGCTAAAATAATTTGGGGATTTCTTACCAAAGCTCTTGCTATTGCAACTCGTTGTTGTTCCCCACCTGATAATTCTCGCGGGTAGTGGTTCATCCGATCCTTAAGGCCAACATTTTCAAGTTGTTTCATTGCTTTGTCTCGACACTCTTCAATAATCATATCAGTTAATAGCAAAGGCACCATAACATTTTCTAGAGCAGTTAAATATTCATCTAAATAATAATTTTGGAAAATAAAACCAACATTTTTTCGATAATTACAAATTTCTTTTTCTTTTATATTTGTTATATCTTTATCTTTATAAAAAATTTTACCATCATCTAATTTCTCAACTAAAGAAATACAATTTAATAGAGTTGATTTGCCTGCACCACTTTCTCCAACAATAGCATATATCTTTCCGTTTTCAAAACATACATTAGCATTATCCAAAATTTTTAATTCTCTATTGTCTTTCTTAAAAGATTTCATTACATTTTTTAACTCTATTAAATTCTTTTACATCACACAACTCTTCTATTTGCTTAAAACATATCATAATTAAATTTATTTTGCAATATTCATTAACACCAAAAAAATAAACGATTTTATTCGTTTC
>CALVJF010000038.1 GCA_944331885.1 uncultured Bacilli bacterium | reverse complement strand
GATGCGTATTTAATGTATTAACCTCAGGAACGGAATTTTCCACAGGAGCAACATTTTCTTTAGTTTCATTATGATTTTTTAACTCTTCAACACTCGTAATTATAATTTTATTATCACTCTCTGGTTCTGCCTCTTCTTCAACCTCTTCTTCATCATTATCTTCACTAGATGCCTTTTCTCTACCTTTAAAAATACCAGTAATTTTTGCAAATATATCGGCTAAAGTAATATCAAATAACATTATTATTCCAAATATAACTAATATTGCTAAAACAATAATTGTTCCTGTAAGTCCAAATAAGCTTGAAAGTAATGTTGCAAATGCCGCCCCGATTATTCCCCCACCAATAACTACATTAGAATTGCCTGAAGACATAACTCCAGCACTTTCAACAATTGAGTCAGCTCTTTCCATAAATCGATCAATAGTTACTGTAAATATTTCTTTAGCATTTTCACACTCTTCAATAAAAGTTATATGAGACAATACTAAAATAACAATCATTATTATATAAAAACCAGTTAATCTTGAAGAAAAAAACTTTGGTAATTTTCTTTTAACTATCATATGTCCGCCTAAATATAAAACTACTAAAAGAACTAAAGGCCACCATTCACCAACTAAAAACAATGCAAACTTTTTAATTAAAGCTCCTACTGGTCCAAAACCAAAACCAATTAGTCCTATTAAAACTAATAACAAGCCAGTCAATTCAACACTATATTGAAATCCTTGCTTTTCAGAATCTTTTGTTTTCTTTTTCTTTGCCATACTATTCACCATCTATATTATAGCCTAAATAAATAATGATTGCAAAGAAAAAAGAGGTTTCCCTCTATCATTAAAATATAAAACTACTAAAAATTATTGCTAATAGAATAAATAAAATTAATACAATAAATGCACTACTTACACCACATGTATTACATCCACAATTTTCTTTTTTATTACAACAAGCCATCTTAGCACCTCCTATTTTAGTAATTAAAGACTAAATGAATGCTCCTACAATGATAACTAGCAAAATGAATAATACTAAAATAATTGCAGGACCAAACGAATTTGTTCCACCGCAGTTGTTCATAAATCACTCCTCCTTTATTTGTCTTTTCATTTATATTGTATGGCTATTTTGTACAATATGTGAGTATTCTCCTTGTTTTTTAATTTTTTTATTGTTATAATTAACTTGTTTAAGGAGGATATAATGAAGAAGAAAATAATTTTATTAAGCCTTTGTTTAATTTTAGTTTCAGGGTGCGGTACAAAAATACCAAAATTAGAAAATGGTCAAGAAGCCATTGTTACATTTAAAGATGAAAGCAAAATCAGTGTTGATGAACTATACGAAGAAGTTAAAGACAATTATGCTTTAAGTAGTTTAATTAATTTAATTGATAAAAAAGTTCTTGAAGAGAAATATAAAGATGATTTAGATGAAGCAAAAGAATATGCTGAAAACCAAATTGCTCAATTAAAAGCATCATATGGTGATGATCTTGAAAGTGTTATTCAACAAAGAACTGGTCTAGCAACAATTGAAGCATATCAAGATGTAGTATATCTAAGTTTCTTACAAGAAAAAGCAATTACTGATTATGCTAAATCACAAATTAAAGATAAGGAAATAGAAAAATATTACGAAGATGAAACCGTTGGTGATATCAAAGTTAACCACATCTTAATAACTGCGGATGTTACTGATGATATGGATGATGAAGAAAAAGAAGAAGCTGAAAAGAAAGCTAAAGAAGAAATTCAAGAAATCATTGACACATTGAAAAAAACTGATAAAGAAGATCTTGAAAGTAAATTTACTGAATTAGCTAAAGAAAAATCAGAAGACGAAACAACCAAAGATAGCGGCGGAAGCCTTGGTTACATTAATAAAGGAACTTTAGGCACTAGTTATGCTGAACTTGAAGAAGCTGCTTATAAACTAAAAGATGGCGAATTTAGTACTGATGTTATCACAACTGAATTAGGATACCATGTTATTATTAGATTAGATTCTAAAGAAAAACCTGAACTAGATGAAGTTAGAGACTCAATTATTGAAACATTAGCTGACGATTATTTATCAGAAAATTCTACTGCTGCAGCTGAAGCACTACAAAAAGTACGTCAAGACTATGGTGTAGAAATTCAAGATTCTGAATTAAAAAGACAATATGCTAATTACATGCAAAGCTTATTAAGTCCACAAGAAAATAGTTAGAAACTAAGCACTGAATGATTTCAGTGCTTTAATTTGCTAAAAATTTCAATTTGTGCTATTATAATACCCCAAAAGGGGGGAAAAATTATGCATAGAAAGAAAATATCTTCCAATCAATTAAAAGAATACATTGAAAAAAAAGATCTAAGTAATTTAGATTTAAGTGACATCGATTTAAGTCAATATCCAAGTGAAACATGGAACGACTGTATTTTTTACAATACTGACTTAAGAAGAACCAATATCCAATTTGATCCTTGTTTAACTCATAGTGAAGGAACTTCCTTTACCAAATATTCACTTGCTCATTGTGATTTAAGCGAAAATCCACTTACTTCTATGAGTATTAACCTCTCATTAGTTAAAGTTATCGGTGCCAATTTAAATAGTCCAAACATTACTGCCTTTTTAGATTTTTATGGTTTAATAGACTTAACAGATACAGTTTTGCCTAGTTCTACCACCGACTTAAGTACTACTCCACTTACTATAACTATTACAGAAAATACATTAAAAAACAATCCTCAAACAAAATTTAAATCTGCCGATATATTATCTTTCCTTAAAAAAAAATTACCATCTTGGGAAAAGATTTTGACTGACGAAGAAATCAAAAATTGGCTAAAATATTGTTTAGATATCTTACAATTTGATAAATCTGGAGCTTTAAAAGAACTATATGTTCAAATTCAAAACATACTATCTCCAATTGAAAAACTACATTTCTTTCGTGGTGTAATCGACCAAAAAGAAATTCCAAATCTCCAAATAACATTACCAATTGTTAACATTTTAAATGAATTTCAATTAAATAATAATACTTTTACATCACCAACTTTTCACTTATCATTTAAAGAATTAATATCATTACCTTACCAAGGAATATTTATTAACAACCAAGTCATAAGTCCACAATTTCCATTGATTACGCCATCATCTTGGCAAGAAGTAACAGACAAATACGCTCATCGTCGTCGTATCCAAAGTTCACAATATACTTTTCGTACTAGTGTTTACGTTGAATTAAGCCGCGATTGTCCATGCCATTGCTCATTTTGTCGCAACAATTCTTATGACTATTGCCAATATGATTTTAACCAATTAAAGAAAACATTTACAACTTTAGTTCCTTATGTTCAAGATATTGTTATCGGTGGTGGCGAACCTACTATCAAAATGAACCATATTTACGAATTAAAACAAATTGTTGATAAATTAGGATGTTACCCTAATTTCACCATTTTTACTAATGGGTTGTTATCCCCTAAAGAAATGCAAAGGGCTTTAGATAACGGAATGAATATTAATTTAAGTCGTCATGCTGTTTCTGATGAAGAAAACGCTAAAGTATTTGGTGTTTCGCCCCAAAAAATAATTAGTGGAGATGACTTAAAAGTAATAAATTCTGCAAATATTACTCTCTGCCCTACTTTATTCCAAGGCGGCTTGGATAGCGCTCGCAAACTATTACAATATATCATCTTTGCACAAAATAACAATATTTCTCATATTTTATTTCAAACTCTTCATCAAGATGCATCTCAAGGTAATAAAAACTATAATGAACCAACTTCAATTAATCCAAACGAACTAGAAAAAGTAAAAAAAGTATTACTTAGTTATAATTACACTCCATCACTGCCAATTTATTCTGCAACAGGTTACAAATTAACGATTTTTAAAAAAGGTAATATGACTATTACTTTTAAAGAGTACATCTCTGAAAAAGAACTAGATACAAAATGGACCAATGCGGTTAAAAGAACTTTCGATTTATCTATAGCCCCAGATGGTAAATTATACGAAAACTGGAATCAACAATCTAATCCTGTCTTATCTTTAAAAAAAGCTAATCTTGAAGATTAACTTTTTTTATTATTTCATCATAACTAAAACCTTTACTTAACAATTTACTAATCAGATGCAACTCTAATTCTTTTCCTTGATACTTCTTACTTAACTTTTGATACATTTTTTGATACTCTTTATTAAGTATTACATTATCATCAACTAATATATTGTTTAATTTCTCATCAATTAATTTACAATCATATCCTAAATTTACTAAATCATATCGTATTTTTTCTTTTAATCGATACTCCCCTAAATTGCGATTTATTTTAACCTTTTTATCAACAATTTTATTTATTTTTTCCATCCAAATTTCCGGACTTAATTTATTCAAGTACAATTCTATTTCTTCATCTTTAAAACCCAAATTTTCTAAATTCTTTCTAATTTTAAAAGGTCCATTACTACTTAAATTAATTTGATCATTAATATAAGATTCTATATATAAACTATTATTTAAATACTTATTATTTATTAATTTATTTATACATTCTTCAATAACTATTCGATCATATTTTTTTTCTAAATATCTTTCTATCTCCTTTTTTGTTCTCAATTTTTTTGTCATATATTTTAATGCTTCATAATAAGCTTGCATCTTCTCATTATAAGAAGTAACTTCTTTTAAAATATCAGTACTAATATCTCTTTTAATTAGTAAATTATACTTAACAATTACATCATCGAATAAAGTAATTTCTTCATCATTATCTAAAAAAATTTTATATTTATTTCCTTTTAATTTAACAAACTTTTTTATCTTCATATTATCACTCTCATTAAAATTATAGCAAAATAAAAAAAACTCATCAAGAACATTTGTTCTTATTGAGCGTTTTCTTTATATTCTTTACAAGCTTGGTCTAAATCATTTAACAAATTATCAATTTCTCTTTTATCGGTCATTCTGATACCACTAGCAAATTTATGACCACCACCATTATATTTAGCAGCCACTTCATTGATTATCGGTCCTTTACTTCTAATATTAATTTTATATATATCATTACGATCATCATAAGTAATAAAAGTCCATACATAAACATCTTTAATAAAATTAAAATCATTTATCATATTAGAAGCTGTTGCAGCATCTACATTATATTCTTTAACATCCTCAGCATTAATTTTTATATAAGCCAAACCATTATCAGTCAAATTTAAATTTGTCGCAATAAAACCATGAAACCTTATTTCACTTATTGGTCTTTCATATAAATTAGCATATAAACTAGTAAAATCAATATTTGTTTTTTCAATCAATTCTCCAACTAATTTAAAAGTTTTAGCTGTTGTGTATGATAACAAAAACCTATCACTATCTGAAACAACTCCCATATATAAATTTTCCGCAATTTTTTTATCCATTTTTAACGGACAATTCAATAATAATTCGATTATCATTTGACAAGTTGAACTAGATGTTTCTTCAACCCAATCAACACTTGCAAATTTTTCCGTACTTGGGTGATGATCAATTTTAACTATTTCTACAAATTTATTAGGATCCACCCCATCAATTCTTGTATAATTTGGCACATCACATACAATCAACAATGCGTTTTCTAAAGCATCTTCATCAATTCGATCCAACAAACCATAATATTTAAATTTTGAAACACCAGCTCCAACAGCATAAACGTTTTTATTAGGAAATGTTAGTTTAATTGACTCCCTTAATGATATTTGACTTGCTATTGCATCAGGATCAGGACTTATATGCCTAGCAATGACAATTGTGTTGTACTTTTTTATTTTTCTATATATTTGTTTAATAATTCCTCTATTCATATAAATCCCTTTCATTATTTATTTGTTTATTAATTCATAAGTATCTTTAATAATCATTATTTCTTCGTCAGTAGGTATTACATAAACTTTAACTTTCGAATCTTCACTACTGATTATTCCCTCATGTTTATCTTTATAACTTGCAATTTTCATATTTTCCTCAGCATCAATCTTAATACCTAAACAAGCTAATTTATTTAATATTTCTTCTCTAAATTCACGAGCATTTTCTCCCAATCCAGCTGTAAATACAATTGCATCAACTTCACCATTTAATTTAACAAAATATTCAGCAATATAATTAACTATTCTTTGAACATACATATCATTAGCTAACTTACAATTTTCATTGCCTTCTGCCATTCCATTTTCAACATCACGATGATCAGCTACTCCTGCAATTCCTAATAAACCACTCTTTTTATTTAAAGCATTAGTTACTTCTGAAACATCCATGCCAGATTCTTTACAAACATACTCAATTATTGAAGGATCAATCGCACCGCTACGAGTTCCCATCATTAGCCCATCTAAAGGTGTCAATCCCATTGTGGTATCAAAACATTTACCATTCTTTATTGCACTAATACTTGCCCCACTACCAATATGACATACTATTAAATTAACATCATCTTTTCCAAGAATTTCTTTCATTTTACCAGTAATATATTTATGACTAGTTCCATGAAAGCCATATTTTCTTACACCATATTTTTCATACCATTCCATAGGAACTGGATACATATAATTTTCCTTTGGCATTGTTTGATGAAAAGCAGTATCATAAACTGCAACCATTGGTACATTTGGCAAAGCTTCTTTCATTGCTTCAATACCTGCTAAATTACCAGGATGATGTAATGGACCTAATTTAGTCAAAGCTTTAATACTTTCTATTACTTCATCATCGATTAAAACTGAATCAGAATACTTTTCACCACCATGTAAAACTCTATGACCAACACCTTTAATTTCATCGAGACTTTCAACAACTTTATATTTTAATAACTCCTCAATTAAAACAGCTACTGCTTCACGATGGTCTTTAATATATCTTTCTCCTCTAATCTTTTGACCATTAATTTTCGTATTCCAAAAACTATCTGGTGCTCCTATTTTTTCAATATAACCACTGATAATTACTTTTTCTTCATGCATTTCATACAATTGAAATTTTAAAGAAGAACTACCAGCATTTACACATAATTATT
>CALVJF010000037.1 GCA_944331885.1 uncultured Bacilli bacterium | reverse complement strand
TTGAGTTAATTCAAGAAAAATTAGGTTGTTCTCATAACTACATTAAAGCTAATCTTGAACATTCTAACAATATTGCAATCATAAAAAAAATAACTACTAACGTTAAATACCCTGATTTAGAAGGTGCCGATGGTTTAATAACTAATCTTAACCACCAGTCCTTAATTACTACTTCTGCGGATTGTATAATATTTCTCTTATATGACCCTATAAAAAAAGTTATAGCTAATGTACATTCCGGCTGGAAAGGTACATTAAAGAAAATTGTTATCAATGCTATTAGTCAAATGCAAAAAGAGTATGATTGTCAGCCACAAGATATTATTTGTTGCATCTGTCCATCCATCAGACAATGTCACTTTGAAGTAGATAAAGATGTATATGAATTATACAAAAATACTTTCCCAGAGTACCAAGATACAATTATTGAGCAACAATCTAAATGGCATATTGATACAGTTGAAATTAATAAACGCTTATTAATTGCAAAAGGTCTAAAAGAAAGTAATATTATTGATTCGCAAATATGTACTGTTTGTCATCAAAAGGAAATTAATTCTTGTCGAGCAGATAAAAGTCAGTTTCGTTTAAATGCCGCAGTAATAGAATTAGAGGTGATATAATTGGAATTATGGGGATATTGGCTTTTGATAATTATAATTTTAACCACCATAGAAGTAATAACTACCAACTTAGTATCAGTCTGGTTCATAGCTAGTGCAATAATTTCTTTAATTGTTTCGTTTTTCACTGATTCATTCCTTGTTCAATTTGCTATTTTCGTTTTAGGAGGAGCGATTTTCTTATTACTAACTAAACCACTTTTAAAGAAAAAATTAGCTACCAAAAAAATTCCTACTAATATAGATCGAATTTTAGGAATGAAAGGAAAAGTCACCGAGAAAATAATGCCTAATGAAATAGGTGAAGTATATGTTGATGGTAAAAAATGGAGTGCTTACTCTAATGAAACAATAGAAATTAATGAATTAGTAATTATTGAAGCCATTAATGGCGTAAAATTAAAAGTAAGAAAGGAAAAGTAAATATGGATATATTATTAGTTTTATTAATCTTATTAGCAATTTTAATCATTCCTAATGTTAAAATTGTTCCTCAAGCAGAGTGTTATGTTATAGAAAGGCTAGGATCTTATTATACAACCTGGCGTAATGGCTTACATATTAAAATGCCTTTTATTGATCGCATTTCTAACAAAGTAGTTCTAAAGGAAATAGTTAAAGATTTTGCTCCCCAACCAGTAATTACGAAAGATAACGTAACAATGCAAATCGATACTGTAGTTTATTTTCAAATTACCGATGCCAAATTATATACTTATGGAGTAGAATATCCGATAAGTGCTATTGAAAATTTAACTGCTACAACATTACGTAATATAATAGGTGAACTAGAGTTAGATCAAACTTTAACTAGTCGTGATATTATTAACTCTAAAATGCGTTCTATTCTTGACGAAGCAACTGATCCATGGGGAATTAAAGTAAATAGAGTAGAAGTTAAAAATATTATTCCACCACGTGATATACAAGAAGCAATGGAAAAACAAATGCGTGCTGAAAGAGAAAGAAGAGAAAAAATTCTTCAAGCCGAAGGTGAAAAGAAATCTTCAATTCTTATTGCTGAAGGTGAAAAAGAAAGCGCCATTTTAAGAGCTGAAGCTAAAAGAGAAGCTCAAATTAGAATTGCCGAAGGAGAAGCTGAAGCATTACTTAAACTTAAGTCAGCAGAAGCCGAGGGAATTCGTCTTCTAAAAGAAGCTAAAGCCGATGATAAAGTAATAGCTTTAAAAAGTTTCGAAGCATTATCAAATTTAGCTAATGGTACTGCAACAAAATTAATTGTTCCTGCTGAATTACAAGGCATCGCAACTCTAGGAACAGCAATTAAAGAAGCTATGCAAGATAAACAAAAATAAATAAAACTCATCTTAAAATGATGAGTTTTATTTAATTAAATCTTTTTATTTCTTTAAAAAAAAGCTATAATAAAATGGGTGATTAAAATGCTTGAAATTTCAAACTTACAGCTAGAATTTATTGATGAAATAGCATCTTTAGAATGTGAATGGTGGAATAAACCCAATTATGATTATGAATTTGTAAAAAAGCGCCTACAAAAAATGCTTGAAAGCACCAATTTACCGCAAATGTATACTTTAATTAAAGATAACCAATTGATTGGATTTTATGAAATTGAATTAAATGATTGTCTATCTAATTATCCAGAATACAAACCACTACTATCCAATTTATACATAAAAAGTGCTTATCGGAATCAAGGCTATGGTTCTATTTTAATTAAAGATGTCCTAAAACGTGTTCAATCATTAGGTTATAAAAGACTATATTTACATAGTAAACACCATGGATTATACGAAAAATTCGGCTTTCAATATCAAAAAGATGTAATTGGCGACGATGGTAAAACTAAACGCATTTATTCAATAGACTTATAGGAGAAATTTATGTACGCTAAAGTATTAATTGAATATAATTCCAAATCAGTTGATAAAACATTCACATATCATATTCCTTCATCTTTAAAAAATATTAAACCAGGTATGAAAGTTTTAGTACCATTTAATAATCGTTTAATTAATGGTTTTGTGTTAGAAATAGATAATAATTATAACGAAGAATATGAATTAAAAGATATTGCTCGTGTAGTTGATGCTGAATTAGTTTTAAATTCCGAATTATTAGCTGTTGGTGAATTTCTTCATCAACAAACTCTATGTAGTAAAATAACCGCTTACCAAACTATGCTACCATCTAGTTTAAAAGTAAAAGATCACCATCAAAATTATCATAAATACGTAACTTATATCGAATTAGTTGATGAATACCAAGCATATAAATACTTAGAAGAAATAAAAAACAAACCTCGTCAAAAAGCAATAATCGAACAATTACTAGCTAATAAACGTTTGTTAAAAAAAGACATTGCTTCTAGTAGTTTAAAAACATTAATTCAAAAAAATATAGTTAAAGAAGTAGAAGAACAAATATATCGCTTAAATCCTCTAATTAATAAGCACACATCAGTAAATTTAACTCCTAAACAAGAAGAAATCGTTAATAGTATTGATTTGAATTCTTCTGATATTTATCTAATTCACGGCGTAACAGGATCAGGAAAAACTGAAATTTATATGTCCTTAATTGATAAAATAATAAATAAAGGGCAATCTATAATCCTCTTAGTTCCAGAAATAACTTTAACTACTCAAATGGTAAATCGTTTTTATGAACGTTTTGGTAATCAAGTAGCGATTTTACACAGTGCTTTATCTAATGGAGAAAAATATGATGAATACTTGAAAATCCTTCGTGATGAAGTAAAAATTGTTATTGGTGCTCGTAGTGCTATATTTGCTCCCCTTAAAAATCTTGGCCTTATAATTATTGATGAAGAACATTCTGAAAATTATAAGCAAGAAAATACGCCTCGTTATCACGCTTTAGATATTGCAAAATTTCGTAGTAATTATAATCAAATACCAATTATTTTGGGAAGTGCCACTCCTTCTTTAGAATCTATGGCTCGTGCTCGTAAAGGAGTATATCATCTATTAGAATTATCAGAAAGAGTAGGAACGTCTACTTTACCTAAAATTAATATTATTGACATGACTAAAGAACTAAAAAAGGGAAATATTTTATTTAGTGAAGAATTGCTAAATAAAATTAACAATCGTCTAACTCTTAAAGAACAAATAATTCTCCTTTTAAATCGCCGTGGTTATTCAACAACAATCAACTGCTCTAATTGTGGATTCGTTTACAAATGCCCACATTGCGATATTAGTTTAACTTACCATAAAACATCAAATAATCTTCGCTGCCATTATTGTGGCTACACAGTTTTTAAACCCACAAAATGTCCCAATTGTCATGAAGATGCCTTAACATTTCTAGGAACCGGAACTGAAAAATTAGAGCAACAATTAAAGCAAAAATTTCCCGAAGCCAGAATTGTCCGCATGGATACTGACACTACTCAAACTAAAGGCAGTCATCAGAAAATCATTGATGCTTTTGCTAATCACGATTATGATATTTTATTAGGAACGCAAATGATAAGTAAAGGTTTAGATTTTCCCTTAGTCACTTTAGTAGGAGTAATTAATGCCGATACATCTTTAAATATTCCTGATTTTCGTAGTAATGAAAAAACCTTTGCTTTGCTTTCTCAAGTAGCCGGAAGAGCTGGTCGTAGTAATAAACCAGGAGAAGTACTTATTCAAACATATAATCCTCAAAATTATATTCTAGAGTGTGTAGCCAATAATAACTATTTGAATTTTTATAACTACGAAATGAAAACTCGCCAAATTTTAAAATATCCGCCATACTATTATTTAACAAGTATTAAAATAGCTAGCAAAGACTATCAATTATGTTCAGCAGAAATAACTAAAGTAAGAAAATATTTAACTACTAAATTAAATCCCAATACAATTATTTTAGGCCCAACACCAGCTGCTAATTTTAAAATTAATAATGTCTATCGTTTCCAAATTATTCTCAAATACAAAAGAGAACCTCAACTATTACAAACACTTAAAGAATTAGATAAAATATACATTCTAAATAAAAATGCTAATCTTGAAATTGATATAAATCCTAACACTTTATAACAAAGAATATAAAATTATGATATGATAAGAAAGGTGATTGTTTTATGAATAAAATTAAAATTGCTTTTATGGGAACCCCAGAATTTGCCGTACCAGTTTTAGAAGGATTAATAAAAAATTATAATGTTGGCTTAGTTGTAACCCAACCTGATAAATTAGTTGGTCGTCACCAAGAATTAAAGTATTCGCCAATTAAAGAAGTAGCCATAGCTAATAATATTGAAGTTTTTCAACCAATTAAAATTCGCGACGATTATCAAAAAATACTTGATTTTCAACCCGATATAATTATTACATGTGCTTATGGTCAAATAATTCCTAAAGTTTTATTAGAAACTCCAAGATTTGGCTGTATTAATGTTCATGCATCCTTATTGCCTAAATTAAGAGGAGGAGCACCTATCCATAAAGCGTTAATAGATGGTTATAACAAAACCGGAATCACAATAATGTATATGGATGAAACAATGGATACCGGTGATATAATTTCCCAAAAAGAATATCAAATTAAAGATACAGACAACGTAGGAATTTTGCATGATGTTTTAAGTAAAATCGGTGCGGAATTATTATTGGAAACGCTTCCAAGTATTATTAATAACACTAACTTGAGAATCCCTCAAAACTCGCAAGAAGCTACATACGCTTACAATATTAAAAGAGAAGAAGAGCATATTGAGTTTAATAAAACTGCTCGCGAAATTTACAATCAAGTTCGTGGTTTAAATCCTTGGCCATTAGCCAATATTATTCTAAATGGTGAAGAAATGAAAATTATTGAATGCTCTATAGTATCAACTAAAAGTAAACTATCAGCCGGAACTATTATTGACGTAACTAAAGAATCATTTATTATCAAAGCTAAAGATCAAGCTATTGCTGTAACTAAAGTAAAACCCTTTGGTAAAAAAGTAATGTCGACTAAAGACTATTTAAATGGTATTGATAAAAATAAAATCATCGATAAGATTGTAGGTTAAACTATGAAAGAAGAAAATTTATTAAAAAAACTATGGGGCAACGAACGCACTAGAGCTGGCTTAAAATTGATAATTTGGCTAGCTGCTATTTTTCTCGTCTTAGCTACTATGTCCCTTATTTCCCATTTTCAAAGTCCTAAAAATTCAAATTCAAAAGATAAAACAATCCAAACTATTACTTTCGAAAATATGCAAAAAGAATTACTTAATAATAATTTTGAATATATTTATAATATCACGACTAACAACATAAATTTAAAATATCATGGTAAAAAAGCTCAGAATCAAGAAATCGGTTTAAAACAAAGTACGGAAGGCATTATTAAATATTACATTAACGATAATACTAATTATCAAGTTAATATGTCTGAAATCCAACCAATAGATAATTTATTTGCTATAATAAATTCTGATTTTATTAATCTTGATTATATTTTTAATCTAACAAACTCTTTAACTCCAATCATGAAAACAACAACTGAAATAAAATATAATACTATTATAAATAGTAAAGAATACACGATTGATATAAAAAACAATTTAGAGAATATTACTTCTATAACAATTGTCTCTGATTTAGAAAATTATCAATTAGAATTTAAAAATATTGCTAAAATTACTATAAGTGGACCAAGTGATGAAATCTAAAATTGACAAAAATACCTACAAATGATAACATAACATTCCAAAAGAGGCGAAAAATATGAAAGAGAAGAAAAAGATAATTGTTAATGCCATAACATCTTTAAGATTATTAGCAACCTTATTAATAGCTCCAATATATTTTGCATATGGCGGGGTAGTAGCATCAGCTGTAATTGCTGGATTTTTCCTAACTGATTTTATTGATGGCAAATTGGCACGCAAATGGCACGTTCAAACATTTTTAGGAAGTTTATTAGACACTATTTCTGATAAGACTTTAGCCGTATCATCACTTTTAACACTTAGCACTGTCAATCCATTATATACACTTCCTCTTTTAATGGAAATAGGTATTTTCGCAGTCAATAAAGCAATTTATCAAGAAGGTCAAAATATTCAAGCTAATATAATTGGCAAAGCCAAAGCATGGCTATTAGGTGCCGGTATAACGTTTGGCTTTTTATCACAAGATATCGCTAAATTAACTCCAATTTCTGAAAATGCTATCAAAAATTTAAATCTTGCTTCAACTTTAATTCCAACAATTGCCTGTGGTGCAACATTAGCAAGTTATTGCTACAGTTATTACCAAGCTCGTAAAGAAAATAAAGAAATAGAGAAATTAGAAGCAGAATTAGCTGACATTCAGCAGAGAAAGACTAATTTTGAATTAGAAAAGAAAAGTAAATCTGAAATTTGGCAGAATTTAATTGATACTGAATTTTACCTTGCTCATAAAGATGAACCAATTATGCAGTTACTTTATAAACCCAAAAAAAGCAATTAAAAGTTGCTTTTT
>CALVJF010000036.1 GCA_944331885.1 uncultured Bacilli bacterium | reverse complement strand
ATTGGTGATACCAAAGATAGCACCATAACTATAAATAATTCATTGGAGATTTCACAAATTGACAAAGTTATTGGAAATTTAAATAATAACGTAATTGTTAATAATAGTTATTATGTTGCAGAAAGTCTTACTAATGATGAAAGATTTATTTATAAAAGTATTGAAGATTTAGCAAATAAAGACTTTTGGATTGATCAATTAGGTTTTAAGGAATATATAAATGCTGAGCAATTAAACAGTGATAGCACAGCTGTGTGGTGTTTTGATGATGATATTCCAATATTATTTATTGATGATGCTACTAGTGGAATAGTGAGTATCAATATAAATAATTATAGTTGGAACAATTTTAGTGAAGATGTTGCTTCTTTACAATTTTCGCAGGGAGTAACTTACAATATTACTAATATAAATGATTTGGTTCAAGTTAAAGATATTTACTATTATATAAGTGATAAGGTTATTTCTAGAGCAGAACTTGTTAATTTGCAAGAGTGGACACTTTACGATGGAGTTGGTACCTTAAGTAACGAAGGAAAATATATAATATATGCTAAAGCAGTAGGATATGATGGGAAAGAAAGTTATTTAAATTCCGATATGATTATTATTAATTTTTCGCAATATAATTTGGAAGTAAAAATTAATGATTATAAGTGGTCTAGTTTAAAAACAGATTTAAATAAGTTTTTTGTTAATGATGAAGTTTTGGTAGAAATTAGTTGTGCTGAACAATTAATTAATGGAATTAGCTATTTTATAAGTAATGAAGTTCTTGATGAACAAGCTTTAAATGATTTAAACGATAGCTTATGGATTACTTATAATGGTCCATTTAATATTAATTTAGATAATCAAATTGTATATGTTAAAGCGGTAAATGAGTTTGGTTATACAACATACGTTAATACTGATTTGGTTGTTTACGGCGGATTTGTTAGTAGTAAATTGAGTGCTGGTAGAAATAATGAAATGACTTTAAATAATCTAAATATAAGTAATAAATCATCTTTTAGTATGAATTTTAGCTTTACTAATGAGATGAAATATACTGATTCTGTTAAACGTTATCTATTAAGTAATGTATTATTACCTGTTGGAACAAAAATAACTTTAATAAATAACCATACTAATAAAGTTTATACTTATTATACTGAAAATGATGATTATGGATATAGTGATTCGGCTGTTGCTACTTATGATTTTGAATTATTTAAAGAAATAGGTAGTGTTGATAAATATTTAAATATTGATAATAGTGGAAGTATTAATGAAGATTGGAAAATCATTATTGATTTCAAAGATTGTACAATTTCTGAAGATATTACCAATTTGACTATAAATATGAGCATGGATTTAGGAAATAATTTAAATATTAGTACTTTAAGTAATTCTATTAAATATATTAATGTTTATAATGATGTAAATAGCGATGTTTCTATAAATAGTAATTTTAGTGATGTAATAAATTATAATAGTGACTCGATTACTGATGTTGAAATTGTAACAAGTTTTGTAAATAAGAATATAAATGGTGAAATTATATATGACACTTTTAATGAAGATATGTTTATGGGAATTGTTGTGGAACTTAAAGATAATGAAGGCAATAAAGTAAGTAAAGATGCTTTAAAAAATATTGAATTTGTAGTTGATGACGTAAATTATTATCCTAATGATGATGGAGTTGTTTATGTAAATAGTAATATGGATAACGATTTTTTAAGAGTTATTACTTATAAAGACAAAGATTCAGTTTTGAATGGCGATTATTATTTGGATATTAAGGTTTGTGTTGCAAATAGAAGTGATAGTTGTATACTTACTAGTACTAATAGTGTTCATGTGGACGTTAAAGCAGAAATTGAGAAAGAAATTAATTATGGCTTTGATGTAGAGATGGATAATAATGCAAGGATTATTGAAAAAGATAATACAATTAAAGATTTGAATTTTAAAATAGCTCAAAATGGTAATTTAAATAATCCTAATATAAGAGTTAAATTTTATGTTAAAAATCAAGCAAATGCTTATGATCATACTTATACTTTGATTGATTTAAATGATTTTAGCGATTTGAATTTAGTAAACGCTGGTGGAATGAGTTATTATGTTACTCAAAATCCTGTAGTGTTTGATGGAACAGAAAATACATATAATATTTGGAATTTGCAGTTAGATTCTAGTAAACTGGATTTTGGTGCATATAAAATATGTTTAGAATTATTTGATGGAAGTAAAAAAATTGACGATATTGAAAGAATTATAATTGTAAAATAAGAAAGGGCGTAGGAGGATGAAACGAAGGTTACTTATTATTTTGGTCATCTTGGTAATTTTTGTCTTGAGTTCAGGAATTACGTATTCAGCTTTTACATCAAGAACTTATGGTAATGTTGATCAAAATATTGCTAAATTTATTTTTGAAACAAAATTAATTAATCATATTGAGTTGCCATTAGTTGATATTGCTCCTGGCCAAGTAGAAGAGTATCAATTTGCTGTAACAAATAATTTAAATAAAAAAATTAGTGATGTTCTCTTGAATTATCAAATTATATTAAAAACTTATCATTTAATGCCTTTAAAAATTGAATTATATAAGCTTGATAATGGAGAAGAGTTAATTATGACTTGTGATGAAAATTATACACGCGATGAAAATAAACAATTACTTTGTAATTCTCCTGTTCAAGAGATGGGTTATAGTAGAGAGGAAACAGTAAATTACAAATTAAAAGTAATTTTTCCAGAGGAATACAATGATGAGATTTATGCAAATTTAGTAGATTATGTTGATGTTGAAATAAAAAGTTGGCAGAAGATTGACAAGTAGGTGATGTTATGAAAAAGAAAAAAATTATACTTATTATAGTTATTGTTATTGGGCTATTTTGCACATCTTTGTTAACTTTTTCATTTGCTAAATATGCTAAAAATAGTTTTTGGGATTATTATTTAAAATCGCAAGAATTTTATTTAAGTAGTGATGATTTAGTATCAGAGAATATTGTAAATAGAATATGGGATGGTTCTAAAGTATATTTTAATGTTAAAAATAGTTTAAATAATGAGTTAATTACCGATTATGATATTAATTACGATGTGGTTTGTAAAGTTTTAAATAGTGATGTTGAAACGGATTGTTATATAAATGGAACTAACTCCGATACGTATAGTGGTGTATTATCAAGCAATTCGTATTGTGTTAATGATACTGGTGATAATGTTGATGTCAGTGGCTACAATAAATCGGATTGTGAAGTTGGTGGTTATACGTGGAAAAATCAGGAAGCAGTAAAAAATTTGTATTTTGAACTTTCTAATGCTGAGGTTACTAATGCAGAAGTAGAAATTATTTTAACAAGTACTAGTCCCTATAGCAAAGAATTAGTTGGAACTTTTAAATTAAATAAAGATGATAATAGTGGTAAAGAAATAGATTTTAAGATTAATGAATTTTTGGGGTATAGTAAATTATATTTAAACTCTTATGTAGATGAAGATAAACAAGTTACTATAAAATGGGATAGTAGTAAGATAAGAATAGATATTAATTTAGATGAAGTTGTTAGTTATAATGTTGATAGCAATAATTATATAAATGAAATAGTTGTAATTCTTACTGGTCAAGGGCAATTATATTTTGATTTTTATCCAGTAAATAACGTAAAAATTGGAATTGATGATTTCAATATTAGTTGGTAATTGTAATTCAAAATTTGTTATGATATTATAATATAGGAGGTAGTTATGAAAGCTTTAAAAATATTTAAAAAAACGTTTATTATAGTTTTCGCTTTTTTATATTTTACATTTGCGTTAATTATGACTGTTTTATTGTTAAATTTTAATGATTATGGGGTTACACAATTTGGAGATATGTCTTTGATGGTTTTAAAATCAAAAATAAGTAATGAAGATTACAAAAAAGGTGATTTGGTAATTGTTGAAGCTGTCGAAGTAAGTGAGGTTAATGTTGGAGATACAATCTTTGCTTATAAAGTTAATGGTGACAATGATACTGAAATTCAAGTTGGTAAAGTAGGTCAAGTTTATGAGGATCAAAGAAGTATTTCTTTTGAAAATGGCAATACATTTTCTGATGATTTTATTGCCGGTAGTCCTGTTAAAGTATATAGCGGATTAGGAAGTTTTTTATCAGTTATTGAATCAAAATGGGGATTCTTATTTATTGTTTTAGTTCCTTGCTTTTTGATATTTATTTATGAAATATATGCCTTAATAGTTGAAGTGAAATATGGAGATGAAGAAGAGTAGTCTCTTTTTTTATTGGGATATTAAATTTGTATTTTTGTTGCTATTTAGATTGTCAAAAATTGTAACTTATGGTATTATTGTAGATAGTAGAGTACATGGTGTTATGGGAGTGGTATCATGAGGAGTAAAAAGGGAGGTAATACTAATAAAGCCATTAATATATTGTTAGATATATTAATTGGTTTTTTTGGAATTGTATTACTGATTACTATATATAATTGGGTTCAAGTTAAAATATTAGATAATGATTATTCTAGTTTCTTTGGCTATTCGATATTTGAAGTACAGACTAATAGTATGGCTGATACGATTAATGCCGGTGATTGGATAATTGTTAAATATTCTAAAAAATATTATTTAAATGATATTGTAACTTTTAAGGAAGATGGTAATTTTATTACGCATCGTGTGGTTAATATTTATAATGGAACTTTCATAACTAAAGGTGATGCTAATAATGCTAAGGATGATGAAATAGATCAAGAACAAATAATAGGTAAAGTAGTTAAAATATTACCTAATTTTGGAATTTTACGTAGTACTTTATTTAATCCGTTTGTTTTAATAATGTTAATTGTAACATTGTATTTGATTAATATTACTTGTTGTAAAAATAAAAGTAAAAGGGTTGATGATGTAATGAAAAAATTTATTCAGTTAATTAAAAATGTTTTTAAGAAAAGTGAAAAAAAGAAATTAGATAATTTATTTGAAGATGATGCTCCAGATACTATTGTTAATCCTAAGGTAGATGAAACTGTAGATAATGAGGTAAAGATTGATGAAATTCAAGTTTCGGATTTTGTTGAAGATGATACAATGTTAATTCCAAATGTTGATGAGGTTGCTAATCAAGTTACGAGTGATGAAGATTTGGATAAAACAATGTTCTTTAGAATGATTCCTGTAGACAAAGAAGAATTAGAGAAAGTATATCGTAAAAAAGATATAGAAGTACTTGAAGAAGAAATGCCGAAACCTGAAAAAGTAGTTGAGGTTGAAGAAGACAAAGAAAATTTAATCGAAGAAAACCTGGAAATGTTACAAAATAGAAAAAAGAAATTTAAAAATATTATTGAAAAAGTAATGTATATTAAGGAAGATGAAATTAGAGAAATATTAGATATTTTAAATAATAAAGAAAAATTAAGACCTAATGAAGCAACTATTAGAGACTATTTTATTAAAACATATATTGATGGTAAATATTATAATTATTGTGGCAATGTAAATGTTGAATATAATAAGAAAAATATGTTTAGTAGATTGGAACTTGTTCTTAAAGATGCTAATGATGATTTAATATCTAAATATAAAGGTAGTGATACAAAGTTTGATGCCAAAGCTTATAAATATTTAAAATTCTTTAATTTAATATTGAGATTAGAGGTAGACTACCTTGCTGATGGAGATATTGACAATAAACGTGAAGTATATTTAAAACGCTTTAATAAGTACTTAAATAGTGATGATATTAATGATGATGTTGCCTTACTAATGATTAATGATATTTTGAAGATTCAAAGAGTTCATAAAGGAATGATAAAAACTACCTTGAGTAAAGCTGAAACAACAATGTTTGATCTTAAATATAATCGGGTTAGTGGTAAAAATTTATATGGGTTGGAGTTAGTTCATAATATTAAATTTAGCCAAGTATATAGTGATTATATAATCGATAAAACTTATAGCGATGGTGTTATTGCTGAAGATAAAATTGCAGTTTTATTAAATATATTAATGGCGAAGATGGCTGTAGATATGTTAAAAATGGATTTTAGCAAAAAATATATTTTATATATTCCAGAAAGTTTATATTTGAAAGATAACAAATTAGATAAAATTTTTGGAATGTTTGATGATGAATTTGCTAAAAATAACATAATTGTTTTAATTCAATTTAATAAATTAATTAATAATAAAAAAACAATTCGTTCATTGATTAAAGAGGGTTATCACTTTGCTACAGATATGGGTGATTTTAAAGAGATAAAAGATCGTGATCTAAGTTGTGTTCAAATTATGGATTATATATTTGTTAATAGAAAAGCTCTTAAAGAAAAAAGTTTGTTGCCAAAGGAATTCGATGAAAAAATTATTTATGATGATATTGAAAATAAGATTGGTAATTATTGGGGGGAATAGATAATGAATACATTTTTGAGATTTGTTTATGAATTTATATCAATATTTTTTGATGGCTTTTTACATATCTTTAAGAATTTGTTTAAAGGCATTGGAATGATGTTTAACTTTAAGGAATATGGTAGTGTAATTGATAGTTATAAGGATGCTTTTTCAACAGGGGAAAAAATACTTGTGTATTTAACTGTTGGGGTTTTAGTAATTGCAGTTATTGTTTTAATTATTTTATTTGTACTTTTTGTAAGAAAGATGGTTCGCAAGGTTACTAATGAATTGAGTAAAGATCAATTGTTAGAAGAAATTGCAAATTTAAATGAACAGGTTAGAAAGTTAATGAAAGAAAAAGATGAGTTAATGGCAATGAAAGTTTCACAATTGGGACTTAATCCTAATGAAGAAGGAGAAACTACGGAAGATTCTGAGCCTGAAGATGTTAATGCTGGTGAATTAGGTATTAGATTTAGTAAATTATCTGCTATTGACCGTGAGATGGAAAGTTTTAGGCCTAGAGTATATGAAAATAATTTTACTTTAGATGAGTTAATCGATGATTTTAGATGTTTTGCTGCTAGTCAATTGAAATTATATTATGATTATTCGATATTAAGGCCTTTCTTTGCTGGACTCGCCTGTGGAAAGTTAATTATATTGCAAGGTATTTCTGGTACTGGTAAAACTTCTTTAGCATATGCTTGGGGTAAATTTGTAAGCGTTGATTCTTGTGTTGCATCTGTT
>CALVJF010000035.1 GCA_944331885.1 uncultured Bacilli bacterium | reverse complement strand
ATTCCATTAGCAATAGCTTGTGCTATTGCTTTTTGATACCCTTCAGTAATTAATTTATTCCTTTCTGAAGCATTAGATAAAAAGCCACACTCAATTAAAAATCCAGAAACATTTAATTTATCATACATATAATAAGATTGACTCATTTTTTTAGCTTCTCTATTACTACTTAAATCTTTATTTAAAGAATTTTGTAATTTCATTGCATCTTTATCATTATTTAAATAAAATACTTGAATTCCTTTATATCTACTATCATTAAGATAATTTATATGTAATGAAATATATAAATCAGCTTTAGAATCATTTATAATATTGATTCTATTATCAAAGTCACTTTTTTTCCTATATCGAGCATTAGGACTACTTAAATCGTAATCTCCTGTCCTTGTCATCACCACACTAGCACCTTTTTTAGCTAGTTCTTTTTCTAAAAATATCGCAACATTTAAATTAATATCTTTTTCATAAATATCCTTATAATTGGTTCCGGGATCTTTCCCACCGTGTCCGGCATCAATAACTATAATCTTTCCCAACAAACTTAAATTATCATTAAATTCCTTAGCACCAACTATTACACATCCTAAAAGCAAAAAAACTATACTAACAACCGACAATATTTTCACCAAAATCACCTATTAAATCTTATTCTTCAATTCTCATTTATTTTCAAGAAAAAAAGCTTGCATAACGCAAGCTTTGTAAATACATAAATATTAACGTTTTGAGAATTGTGGAGCTCTACGAGCTTTTTTAAGACCTGGTTTCTTTCTTTCTTTAACTCTTGGATCTCTAGTTACAAATCCAGCAGTTTTAAGAACCCTTCTATAAGCATCTTCTCTAGTTTGATCAGTATTAGCATCATAAGCCATTAAAGCACGTGTAATACCTAATCTAATAGCACCAGTTTGACCAGAGAATCCGCCACCTTTTACAGTAACTTCAATATCAAACTTATCTTCATTACCAGTAGCAACTAAAGGTTGTTTTAAATCCATAACTAAAGTAGCATAAGGCATATATTCATTAACATCAACACCATTAACTAAAATTTTACCAGTACCTACTGTCATTCTTACTTGTGCAGAAGAACGTTTTCTTCTACCAGTAGCAGTCCAAATTTGTTTTGCCATTACTTAACCCTCCTTAAAGAACTTTCATATCAATTGGTTTTTGTGCTTGGTGATTATGATTTTCACCAGCATAGACAAATAATTTCTTATACATTTGTCTACCAAGTCTTCCTTTAGGAAGCATACCTTTAATAGCTCTTTCCATCATTTCTTCAGGATAGTTTTCAACCATTTCTTTAGCAGTTCTTTCTCTTAATCCTCCTGGATATCCGCTATGATTATAATACATCTTATCATTTAACTTGTTACCAGTTAAATTAACTTTAGCAGCATTAATAATAATAACATAATCTCCACAATCAACATGAGGAGTAAATGTAGGTTTATGTTTTCCTCTAAGGATAGAAGCAGCCTTAGTAGCAACACGTCCTAAATTCATTCCTTCTGCATCAATCACGTACCATTTACGATCTACAGTTTCTTTCTTTTCCATAAATGAATTCATATTTCTTTTTTCCTTTCACTATTCGCCATTCTTCAACTTTCCCAAGGTCTAAAACTTTGAATAAATAAAATGTACCATTTAAAATTATATGAGAAATAAGCCTAAAAGTCAAATAAAATTTAACTAATTTACATAAATTGGTTGTACCCAAGCATTATTTCCATCCATATCCTCTATTTTAATAAATATATATCGCTCATCACCTTTAATTTCATAAGAGCATTCAGTAAAGCCATTAAAATTATAAAGATGCTTACTTCGACGAGTAAAATTATAAAAAAATACTCTTCTAACTTTTTCAGTTTTTAAATAAATTACGTTGTCAATTATTCTTAAATCATTAATTAAAGGACCATTTGAAACATAAAAATCGCCTTGAGCCAAAGCGTTTACTACACTTTCAACATTCAGATCAGCATTTACCATCACAAAAGATTTACGACAATAAAAATCTAAATCATTATCATGATTTCCATGATAGTCATCACCACAACTAATCATGAACCTCTTACCACGAAATAAATAATTTCTTATTATAGCATCAGCACTTTCTAGACATGTTTCCATAGTATAATCTTTATGATTATAAATTTCTATCATATCAAAACAATTTAAATTAAAGTACTCATTATCACTAAATCTCGAAAAATTAGGATGATTATATTGTACTAATATTCCTTTATCTTGAAATCTCTTAATTTGTGAATTAATTTCGTCGACATTATTATATAAACTAGGATAAATAACATCATATTCACTATTTAAAATTCCTATTAAATTAAAATGTGAATAAGAACCCTTTTTATAATCAATTTCACCATTATAAGTACAAGCAACTTCAACCCCAGGAACTACTAGCATTCCATTTACAAAATTACTACCTTTATAAACTACATTATGATCAGTAATAGCTAAAAAATCATAGCCCATACTTCCATATTTTTGACATACATCTTCAACACTATATTTTCCATCAGATGCATTAGTATGAACATGCAAATTTCCTTTTAAATACTTTTTATTTTCATCAATTATTATTTTATTCTTCATTTTATCCCTTCTTATTCATAAATCACATCATCTAAATATAACCCCTTTGGATTAGCAGTATTTACTTGCTTAAAATACTGATAATTATTTAGCGCTTCTTCCAAATATGTTATGTCCTTTTTACCAAGTCCTATATCTAATATAAATCCAACCATATTTCTTACCATATAGCGATAAAAGCTTTTACCTTCAAATTCCAATTCAATGACATCTTTTTTAATAATTAAATTAGTTTTATAAATTATTGAGCCATAATTATTTCGTTTACCAGATACAAAGTTATTAAAATAGTGCTGCCCTTCAAAAAGCTTTATTGCTTTCTTCATTAAATCCAAATTCAAATTACTACTAATAAACTCATAATAATCAAATAGCATCGGATTATAATCACCAGTATATATCTTATAAACATACTTTTTTCTTTTAGCACTAAATCTAGCATGAAAATCTTCACTTACTATCCAACAAGCATTAACATGAATATAATCTCCTACTAAAGAATTAATCGCATTTACCAATCTTTCAGGTGGTATTATAACATCTAAATTAAAATGAGCCGCTTGATTCATAGCATGAACTCCACTATCTGTCCTTCCAGCGCCTTTAATAGTAACAGGATTTTTATTAATTACTGAAAGAGCATTCTCTATTGTTTTTTGAACTGAATTTTCATCATTAAGTCGTTGAAAGCCTTTAAATTTACTCCCATCATAACTAAATTTAATTAGGTATTTAATATTAATCACCTACCTTTTATTCTCAACATCTCTATAAATCGCTTTAATTAATTCTTTAATATCAGTATATGGTAATAATTCATGTCCTTTATCTTTAGCATATTTTATAAATTCTATAATTTTAGGTTTCTTTATATATTTATATATTAAATTATTATAATAATTATCTTTATTACTATCCAAAACAATCTCTCCATTGTTTATAACTAATACTTTATCCACAAGATCAATCAAAAAATCACAATTAGAGCTTAAAATAAATAACATCTTATCATATCTACTTTTCAATTTTATTAATAATCTCTTAATATTTAAACGGTCTTTATAGACTAAGCCATAGTCTATGTCTTTAATAACCAAAACTTTAGGATTTAAACACAAATTCAAAGCTAACAAAACCTTTTTACTTTCTGCACTTGATAAATTCCACAAATTCTTATCTAAAAATGTTTCATCAAGCCCCACCATCATTAATGACTGAACTGCAAGCTTATCTACATTTTTAATCATCTTTTTCCTATTCAACCAAAATACAAGCTCATCACGAAAATTATTTTTTACAAATTTATACTTACTGGCAAAATCAATATATACTAAATCCTTTTTAATTTCTTCAAAGTTTTCAATTTTAGCCGTTTTTTTAATTACATTCCCGTTCACAAGCACACTACCCTTTGTTGGTCTCTTATCTAAAACTGCCAGTTTTGCTACTACCTCACTAGCATCCCCTAATAAAGCATAAGCCATTCCAGATTTAAATATATAATTAAATTCTTTTAAATATACATAACCTGATACAACATTATTATTTTGAGCATATAATAAATCTTTAAATTCTATTTCCATATAGCATTCACCATATCCTCTTTATTCAAATAAATTTCGCTTAAAAGCTCATAGTAACCAAGTTGAATAGATAAATCAATATAAAACGGCAAGTTAAATCCAAGCCTACGAATTAACTTTTCCTCTCGTAAAACATCAAGCGTATTTCCTTCCATTGCAACTTTTCCCTTATATAGACAAACTAAATAATCAGCAAGCAAAGTCTCTTCAATATCACTAGTTACCATAATAAAATTGATATTCTTTTTCTTTAAATATTTAAATAATCTTTCTTTATCTTGACTATCTAAATAACCAACCACATCATCAAAACCAATAATTTCTGGCATAGTTATTAAAACAGCTAATATTTTTATTAACATTTTCTTCTCTATAGACAAATCATCTATTTTTCTCTCTAAAAGATCCTCTATTTTAAAATACTTTATAATCTCCTCTAAACGTAACTGTGCATCACTAGGTCTTAAAAGCATATTATTAAAAGGATTTTTTAACTCCTCAAATACCGTATCTTTAATAAAAATATCATCATCAAAAACAACATTTATGATTCTTTTTAAAATACGAAAATTTTCCAAATTAAGTACAGTTGCTTTAACAACAATTGTACTTTTACTAAAATGATCACCACACAACAATTTTAGTAAAGTAGTCTTTCCACTACCACTTGGCCCTATTATGGCAATATTTTTTGGATTATCTATATCTAAATCTAATTTATCTATAATCATTTCTTGACCATATCCAAAAGAAACATTATCTAACTTTAAATAATACATAATCCTCACCACCAATGTCATATTATAAATTATATCAAAAAAAAAGAAAAGTAAAAATCTAAAACCCTTCTCTCAATTAAGCATATTTTTCAATAATAACTGCCTTACCTTGTTTATACGATTTTTTAGCATCTAATATTCTTTGGTTACTAGAACCTCTAAAAACAACATTAAAACTTCTTTTATCCATTTCAAAACGCCCATCTACTAAAACATCAGTATTATTTAAAATATCCGCATATATTTCTTTCTTTTTACTTAATTCTAACAATTCCTCAAAGGTAAAACCCGTATAAACCCAAGAATTTAGGTTTAATTTCTTAATTTCTTTTAATAAATATAACAGCGCTTCTGGCTGAAACATTGGATCGCCACCAGAAAAAGTAACTCCATCTTGAAATTCCAATTTCTTTAACTCGTCTACAATTTCATCTACATCTTTATCAAATCCTGCCTTAAAATCATGTGACTCAGGATTATGACACCCATAACAATTATGACTACATCCTTGAAACCAAATAACTGTCCTAATACCTTCACCATCTACAATACTATCTGGCTGAATTGGTGCAGCCAAACGAACCTTTATACTACTCATTTTTTCACTACCTTTACTACGAATTAGTATATATCAAAATAAAAAGAAAAACAACTTTACAGTTGCTATTCATCATCCTCAGGTATCCTAATAATTAATTCGCCATCTTTGGAATAAAAAAACTTTTCTCGAGCATATCTTGCTAAATAATCATCATCTTGTAATTTATTAACTTCGCTTTCTAATGAATCTCCGTCTTCTAGTAAAGATGTGTACTCCTCTGTCAATTCTTTAGTTTGTAATTTATTATTAACTACAGTTTTCCAATCACTAAAAGTAGAAAAAATCAAGCCACAAATTAACAATCCTAAAGTTCCAACTTCTAATAATAATCTACGTTGATCTTTTTTTGTCACATCTTCACCCACTTTCTACTATATTTAATAGTAGCATTTTATTCAGTTATTTGCAATTTTTTAACCGCCATTTTTTAGCTATTGACATTTTTTTGACTCTAGCACCACACATTACACCACAAGCTCCTATCATCAAAAAATATATATGAACAATCCCATTATTAACATGATATAAGATAGCTATATAAAGCAAAGCTAAGTCTAATGCTAAAAAAGTGGCCAATAAGTATTTAACAAAATTTTTTTTATTTTTGACATAACACTTAAAAATATAAATAACAAAATAATAAAATATTCCATATATAAAAGATATTAAAAATGATAATAATTGAACTTTATAATCCATTATTTAAATAATTTAGCTAAAAAGCTTTCTTCTTTACCATTAGTTTTATCATCAACGTATGTAATACTATTTATTACACCTTTAATAGAAACATTACCATCATGCGTATCTAACTTTACCATTTCTAATTCTTTTCCTTTTAATAAAATAATTCCCATGTTACTTTCCATTAAAAATTCTTCATTATCAAAACTATTAATTTTTTTAATTCCCGTCATATAAATTTGATTTCGGTCAGTTACCTTAAATTCATGATTACTAGTAATTAATTTATCAACACTATTATTCATTATTATTCCTCCTACCAAATTATATGCCTGTCCAAAAATTTTAGACCACAAAAAAACTCCATAACGGAGTTTTATTTTATTACTAATTAGCAGGTTCTATTTCTGCTTTTTCGTATTCTTCTAAAATAGCGTCTTGAAGTAATTTTCTCATATCTGGATTAATTGGATGAGCAATGTCTCTATATCCACCAGTAGCAGTTTTTCTACTAGGCATAGCAATAAATAAGCCATTATCTCCTTCAATTACTCTAATATCATGAACGGCAAACGAATTATCTAAAACGATAGATGCAATGCCTTTCATACGTGATCCTTCTTTTTCTACTTTACGAACGCTTACTGATGTAACTTCCATACATACACTCCCTCTAAAGTTTTTCAACTTAATAATATTTTATAGCAATTCTTTGCTTAAATCAACTAAAATCTACAAATAAGTAACTACTACATCACCAATTAAAACATCGGCATAAGAAAAACTTCTATTTAATCCCCTACTATTTACCACAAAAACATTAGGTAAACAAGAAATAACTTCTCCTTCTATTATTTCTTTGTGATTACGCATTCCACTAACAACAATCCTTACTCTACGATTAATATTTGCTTTTATTCTTTCTTTTATATCATCTAACATTAAGTTCCCCCTTTTATCTAGGATAGCCAACATACATTAGTCCGTTACATAACAAGCCACCCATACCATCTTTTCCATATTTAGTTTTATTTAGTAATTTAATTAAATCAATTTCTTTATTTCTTTCTGTTAA
>CALVJF010000034.1 GCA_944331885.1 uncultured Bacilli bacterium | reverse complement strand
ATCGGTAATAGTTACTTGGTATTTAGAAGCATTGGTGCTATTTTGACATATTACAGTTAATTTACCATCAACTTCTTCTACATTAAGAATTTTAAAATCTTCTAACTCTAAATTAGATTTATTTTCTAAAAAAATTAAAAATGAAGAAACTAATATGATAACTATAATTATAATAAGCTTTTTTTGATATATTATTTTCTTCATTTTTTCACTTCCTTTTATTCTTTTTGGCTTAATGATTTAAATACTTTTTTCCATAAATCTTTAGATGAATAATTTAAAATGCCTACTTTATAAATTCTGATTCCATATCTAAATAATAGATAACAAGTTACGATTAATGTAATATTAGATATAATTAAATCCACAATGGTTGTTTGGCCTAGCAAGTAAATTACTGGTGCTACTAAGGCAGAAATAAATGGAATATAAGAAATTATTTTAATAAAAATAGATCCTTCAAACATTGAAGCCATTAATGCTATATAATAACCTGCCATACACAAAATCATTAGTGGGCTTTGTAATTGTTGATAGTCTTCTATGCTAGTTGTCATTGAAGCAAGAATGCCAGCTAATAAAGCATAAATTAGAAAACTTAGGATAAATAAAATTATTATTAGTGGCAATGCTTTTACTAAAGCGTCTAACATTCCGGTATTTTTTAAAGTGTTAAAAGCATCAGATATCGATGTCGATGTAGCTGTAGTTCCACTTAAGATATCCCCACCACCAAGAGCTTTTCTTACTCCTAAAGCTATTCCTCCATAAACTAGAAATAGTAATGATTGAAATAAAACAAAGCCAGTAGATGCAACTATTTTAGAAAAGAAATGTACTTTAGGAGGAACATTGGAAATAATTATTTCCATTCCCCTTGTTGTTTTTTCGTCGTTTATTTCAGCGCCAATCATTTGCGTTAATAAAATTATTAGAATAAAGAATGGAATTAAGAAAATAATCATAACACCAGCGGACATTATATCTTTTGCCTCGGCCATTTCATCTAATTCAGGATTTATTATTTGATCTTTTATTGTAATAGGTGATGTAATACTAATTAATTCTTCGGAAGAAATACTAGAATTAGCAAGTGCATATTCGCTTTTAACTGCGCTTAAAGCAGTTGTTATTAATTGTTTAGTAATTGTATCTACCGGTTCATAGCTAATTAAATTAGCTGTCAAATAATTTTGTTGATCTGGTTGAATTTCAATAATTAAATTATCATTTTCTTCATTTAAGTTCTCTTTTAACTTAGCAATAGATTCATCACTGTCTATTAATTCGAAAGAACTAAAATTTTCAACAGATTGACTTAAGGCAGTAAATTGAGTTTCAAAATTTAGGAAATTACTATCTGTTTGATCAACAACATATATTTGACGTGCTTCTTCAAAATCGCCACCAAAGTAATTAATTATGTGGTCAATATTGGCTACGCCAATAACTAAAACTAATAAGAGAATATTGACTACTTTAAACCATTTAGTGTTAGTTTTTTTGGCAAAACTCTGTTTAATTAAAAATTTTAATTTATCCTTCATATGATTCACCAACTTTACTAATAAATATTTCGTTGAGACTTGGTTCTTCAACTGTAAATTTAGTTATATTGGAACATTTTTTTACATAGTTAAATACTTGATCAACATAGCTTTCATCTTCTATTTTTACGATGTAGTCATTAGCAGTTTTTGTTACGTTTACAACACCTTTAATTGCTGCTAATTCTTCTTTTTTAACATCGCCATTGATTATAATATTTTTCTTGCGGTATTCTTTTTTTATATCTTTAATTTTGCCACTAAGAACACTACGGCCGTTAACCAAAACTACTAGTTTTTCACAAAATAACTCAACATGTTCCATACGATGAGATGAAAATATTATCATACTTCCCTTTTCTTTGTATTCTTTAATGACATTCATAAATAATTCTACATTTATTGGATCTAATCCACTAAAAGGTTCATCTAATATTAATAATTTAGGATCATTAATTATGGCTGTTATAAATTGAATCTTTTGTTGGTTGCCTTTACTTAATTCTTTTATTTTACGGTTTTTATATTCAGATATATTAAACTTAGCTAATAGTTCATCCAATTTAGCAAGGATTTCTTCTTCTTTCATTCCTTTTAAAATTCCATAATATATAACTTGCTCTTTGACAGTTAGCTTAGTTAATAGACTTCTTTCTTCAGTTAAAAAACCGATTGAATCAGTTACTGAATAATCAATATTTTTTCCATTTAGAGTTATTTCACCTTTAGTCTTATCTAAAAGACCGATTATCATACGAAAAGTTGTGGTTTTACCGGCTCCATTAACACCTAAAAGGCCAAATATTTCACCTTCTTTAACGGTAAACGATAAGTCATCAACTGCTAAAAAGTCACCATAATATTTTGTTACATGCTCTACTTTTAACATTTGCATCACTCCTAAATTTTATTATAACACTTACTTTTAAATAAAAATAGACTAAAGGCATATTTTAGTCTATTTTTTCAATTGTTACAAAGCGAATAGTATGAATTATTGGTTTATTTATTGGTGTTTCACCATCTACTTCGACAGCTGCTATTTTATCAACATTTTCCATACCCGCAATTACTTTACCAAAAGCAGCATAATTGTCGTCTAATTGTGATGCTGTTGTGTTACTTAAACAGATAAAAAATTGAGATGATGCTGAATTCATATCATTGCTTCTGGCCATCGAAATTACTCCTCTTTCATGTTTTAGGGGATTATCGTAGCCATTACGACGAAATTCTCCTTCAATTGTTTCTTCTGATCCACCGGTACCATCACCCTTAGGGTCGCCTCCTTGAATAACAAAGCCTTTAGATATGCGATGGAAAGTTAAGTTATCATAAAATTTTTCACTGATTAGTTTTTGAAAATTGGCAACAGTTTTAGGCGCAGCTTCTGGATCTAATTCAATAATTATTACGCTAGAATCTTTCATAGTTATCTTGGCATAATTTGTTTTTTCAGTTGTTTCTTCATATTTTATACCATCTATTTCACCAGTAGTAGTATTTATTTCTTTTTTACTGCATGAAGTTGTCATTAAAACTAAAATAGTCAAAATAATTATTAATATTTTTTTCAATATAGTTCACTTCCTTTTATATTTTAATATACGTTTTTTAGTTTCTTTACTAATACGATATGACTCTCTTATTTTACTAATAGTTTTATTTATTGTAAAGTCATTTAAAGTTGTATTTGTTAAAAATTGCTCTGCTTGTAAAGGAAAATGGATATATATTTCACATAATAGCCAAGCTATTCCCATATTAACATAGTAATTTTCACTTTTAATTTTGTTGATTGTTTGAAAAATAAAAGGTAAATTTTCTTCTTGAATATAATTATTAAGAATAGTGATTAAACCTACTCTTATGGTAAATGGTTTTGTACTATGTAAAAGATTTAAAAAATAGGAAAAGTATAGATTTGAATTTTTCTTGATTATTTTAATACTATTACAAAATGAATCACATATAGCCCAGTTATCAATTTTAGGCAATAATTTTTCTAATTCTTCAAAAAATATTTTTTCTTCGGTAATATTAGCAATAACTAATACTTGGAGAAATACCTCTTCAAAATAATTGTTTTGAACATCTTGTAAAAATAGTTGATAATCATCTTGATAAATTTTTTTAGCTATTTTACGAAGCTGAGGTATTCTAATACCTATTATTTGATATTTAGTAGGAGTTAACTTTTTAGTAAATTCTCGATATTTTAAATCTTGAAGTTCAAATAATTTATTAATTAGTTGCTGATATTTGTTCATCGTATACACCTCTAATTAATAGTAAATTTTTTTTAATAGTTTGTCAAAAATTTCCTATTACATTAAAAATATTTTTTTGATATAATTAATACGAACAAACGTTTTGAGGTGGTAAGATGTTAACGCGAAATATTTTATGTATTGATTTAAAAAGCTTTTTTGCTTCTTGTGAATGTGTTGAAAGAAATTTAGATCCTTTTAAAGTTTCATTAGTTGTAGCTAATCCTAATCAGGGAAATGGGGCGATTACTTTAGCTATTACTCCTTATTTAAAATCTAAAGGTGTTAAGTCAAGAACTAGACTATACGAAATACCTCGAAACATTAAATATACAATAGTTCCACCACGAATGAGTTTATATGTCAAAAAGAGCGAAGAAGTTATTAAAATCTTTTTGGATTTTGTAGCTAGTGAAGATATTCACGTTTATTCAATAGATGAAGCTTTTTTAGATGTTACTGACTATTTAAAAATGTATAAATTGACTGATGAGGAATTAGCAAAGAAAATATTAGAAACAATAACCTTAAAAACAGGATTGACAGCAACTTGTGGAATTGGGCCGAATATGTTGCTTGCCAAAGTAGCAATGGATACAGATGCCAAAAAATATAAAAATGGCATTACTAAGTGGACTTATGATGATGTTGAAAATAAATTATGGAAGATTTCTCCGTTATCAAAAATGTGGGGAATTGGTCCAAGAATGGAAGCTAACTTAAACCGTTTAGGAATTATATCAATTGGCGATTTAGCTCATTATGACGTTTTAAAATTAAAAAATAAATTTGGTATTATTGGTGAAGAATTATGGCAACATGCTAATGGTATTGACGAAAGTAGAATAAGTGATTGGAAAATTAAGCCTAAAGAAAAATCATATAGTCATAGTCAAGTTTTATTTAAAGATTATTATGGCGATAATATAAAATTAATAATTCAAGAAATGGTTGACGTTATTTGTTCTAGGTTAAGAAAAAATCACAAAATGGGAAGTTTAATTGGATTAGGAATTAGTTATTCTAAAATTGTACATGGAGGTTTTTTTCATAATATTAAGTTGGATTCTCCTACTGATGATAAGGACCTAATTTATAAACAATGTTTAATAATATTTGATCGTTATTATGAAGAATTGCCAATTAGAAAAGTTAGTATTGCTATTAGTAAATTAAGCGATAAAGATTCATTACAATTAAATATTTTTGAAAATTATGAAGAAATAATTGAAAAGGATAATTATAATAAAGCTATTGATGAGGTAAGAAATAAATATGGAAAAAATAGTTTATTAACTGCTTCTTCGTTATTGAAAGATTCAACAATTAAAGAGCGAAATAAGAAAATTGGAGGTCATAGTGCATGAAAGACAGAGGAATGATTAAATGGCGAGCATTTGATTCAGTAATATCTTCTACAATAACTTTGAATAAATTAGTTAAAGAAAGAAATATTGTTGCAATGCCGATTCTTAGTGAAGAGCAATTAACAGTCATTGAGCAAAGTTTAAAAAATGCCTTTTATCGAGGAGATAAAATTTCAATTGTGTATTATAAAAATGGAAAATTTGAAAAGACAGATGCTATTATTAAAGAAATTGACTCTATTTATCACAAAATAATTTTAAGTAATGCGAAGAAAATTTATTTTCAACAGATTGTCAATGTTAATTATGTTTAAAAGTTTTTGATAGAAAAAAATTGTAATCTTTAAATAGATTACAATTTTTTAAATTAATTCACCACGTTGTTTAATTTGATCATTTGATAGAAGTTTGAGTATTTCGTATAAATCTGGAGTTGTACTTTTAGTAGTTAATACAACTCGTATTACCATGCTAATGTCAGCTACACTACCTTTGTAAGCAGTTGGATTTTGTTTATAAGCTTTCATATCAGAAGTATAGCCTAATTCTTCAGTACATTCTTTTAATTTATTAAACCAAGTATCTTTGTCATCATTAGAATTATAATATTTAGTAATATAAGTATTGTAAATATTTTTTATTTCATTAATGTCAGTTATATTTTGATATTCATAGTGACGATTAGTATTTAAAAATAGTTCATCATACATATACCATATATTTTTTTTCTCTTTGATGTAACATTAAAAATCTTTACGTGGTTTTTTTTGCTCTCTTTCTATATTTAAAACATTTGTTGTTAATTCTTGATATTTGGTTATCAATTTGTAAAAATCCGGATCGTATTCTTGAGACCATTTACACAAACCTTTATAAACTTCAGTTGCTTTTAAACGAGAAATATAATTTTTAGAAATGTTATACATTTTTTCAATATCAAAAAGGGAACCACTAGCACTCATCTTTTTAAAGTCGAATGTAAAATCGTCGAGAGTTTTGTCTGGATTTTGATCATACCAGCCTTCAAAATTAGAATTAGCAATAGTCATAAGATAAAGTTTCACTGCTTCAGAAGGGATTCCTTTTTCAGCATAAAAACTTACTTTGGCTTCTGGATCTTTACGTTTAGATAATTTACGACGGCTACCGTCTTCATCGATTTTAACAACCACGCCTAAGTGACAATATTTAGGAACGGTAAAGCCAAATTTATTAAATAGTTCGATGTGTAATGGAGTTGATGGCAACCATTCTTCACCTCTTAAAATATGAGTTGTACGCATTAAGTGATCATCAACGACGTGAGCAAAGTGATAGACAGGAATTCCATCACTTTTGATTAGTATATGGTCAATATCATTTTCAGGATAATCTATACGACCACGTACTAAATCATTAATAGATACTTTTTTTTCAAAATCACCTGTTGATTTTAAACGTAAAACATACGTTTCTCCGTTTTTTATTCTTTCAGCTCGTTCTTCATTACTTAAATAACGGCAATGAGCATGGCGGCCATAATAGCCGATTCTTTCTTTACGTTTCTCTTGATGTTCTCTAATTGCCTCAAGTTCCTCAGGTTGACAAAAGCAAGGATAAGCATAATCATTTTCTACTAGCCATTTTGCAAAAGTGTGATAAATCTCTATTCGTTTAGATTGAATATAAGGTCCATAAGAGCCAATTTCTTCTGTTTCCGAAATTGCTCCTTCAGTTATTTCAATATCAAAAGCTTTTAAATCTTTGATTATTCCTTCTATCCCATTTTCTACACTTCTCTTTTGGTCAGTATCTTCAATTCGAAGATAAAAAACACCATTGGTATCTTTAGGAACTTTACTAGCAATAAATGCAGTTAATAATGATCCCATGTGGACAAAACCAGTTGGGCTTGGGGCGAAACGAGTTACGACAGCTTTAGGGTCTAAGTTCCTTTCAGGATACATCTTTTCATAATCATCAATTGTTTTTGTGACATTTGGATACATAATGTCAGCTAATTCTTTATTAGTCATATTATTCCTCCTTCAATAAAAAACACGATTATTTCAAAGGACGAAATAATCGTGGTACCACCTTAATTTGTAGTTAACTACCTTTAATTGATAACGGATTCAATCCGGAATATCTTGTATACAATATTCTGCTCCAAAGCTTCTTTCAAATATTATTGTTATCAACTTACACCATACGTTGACTCTCTATAAACAAATCATATTTTACTCTTCTTCTTCCTTGCTTATGGCTTAATTTTAATAAAAAAAGTAATTAAAGTCAATTAAATTAGCAATTTTTTGTTAATTTTAGTGAAAAACACTTGCGTAAAGGAAATAATTATGGTACTATTATTTTGTTCTTGATTGGGGAATTAGCTCAGCTGGCTAGAGCACCACGCTTGCACCGTGGGGGTCAAGGGTTCGAATCCCTTATTCTCCAC
>CALVJF010000033.1 GCA_944331885.1 uncultured Bacilli bacterium | reverse complement strand
GTCTTTATAAGAATTATTATTATATTTTTTGTAGTGTTTATAATATCGGAATTTAAATTTGCGGAAGATTTTTGGGCTGGTTCTTATATAGGAAGCCCTTCAGAGACTATTCAATTTTTTGCACAAGTGTTTATTATTTTAGGCTTATTGTTATTTGCAAAGCAAGCTCCTAAGTTATTAACTGAAATGTTAGGAATTAAATCTGCGGGAATTAAGCTTGGCATTCGTGAAAAATTGGCTGAAGGTGGAGTTATGCGTGGTGGTGCTGCATTAGGTGCTGGAGTTCAAACTGCTATTCGTAATTTCAATAATCAAAAAGGATTTAGAAGATTTACTAGTGCTTTAGGTGGCTTTGGTGGTGGAGCTGTCGGTGGCTTTGTTGGAAGTAAGGATGCTAAAACTTTTAGTGCTATGCGTAAAGCTAAAGATGACGCTGTTAGAAAGGCTGAAGCTAAACGTGATCAGAGAATAAATTACCGAAATCAAGTTGCTGCCGCAGCTGAGTCAGAGCATAAATCGGCTGCTCAAGTTAGATTCGAGGACGCTATGCAAGGTGCCCGTAGATGGATGGGATTAGAATCTGATAAATTAGATGTATACGATAAATTTATTGCGCAACAGGATAAATTAGATGCGGCAACAGATAAGGTTATGTCAAAAATGGGGAATAATGCGAGTATTGTTGCGGCTATGACTACTGATAAATGGAAAGGCAATTCGACTCAACAGCAAAGTTATCAACGTATTTATGACAAGTTGAGAGGCAATAGTTTTGATGCTATGGATTCGTATCTTTCTTATTTAAAAAATATGGATCGTTCGGCTATACTGGCTAATAAACTTAATGGTGAAACTGATGAGGATGCAATTATTAGACATAATAGAGAGGTAGCTGATACATCAACAATGATAGCTCAATTGAAGAAACAATCAAGAATAAATTTACAAGATGTTGCATTTAAAGGTGATGCTGATCTAGCTGCTATGGGATTGAAATCAAGCGACTTAGCTGATGTTAGAAGTGAAATTGGGTTGTATAACGATATTTTAAGAGAAGGCGGAATTTCATTTACTGTTAAGAATAGGGATGCAAGTGGAAATCCTACTGGTGGAACTATTGAGACAAATACATTAGATTCAAGATTCTTTGGTACTTCTGCTGATGATATAACAAGTGCTGTTAAAGAACAACGTAATAACATTAGAGTTGAAGAGGAAAGAAGAAAGAGAAGACAACAAAATGATGGTTCTTCAAAAAAGTAATTAAAAAAGGAGTTGAGTTAAGTGAACAATAATTATTTGATTCCAGCTAATTCTAAAAAATCAATGTTAATTTTAGGATATTTTACTTTATTTGATTTAGTTGTATTTGGTATAGGTTTGCTATTTACAGTGGTAATGTTAGTTGTAATCAAGACGAATAATTTGGGAATTATGATATTGATTTTGTCACCGGCTTTGATAACTGCATTTTTAGTGATGCCGGTGTTGCATTATCATAATGTAATGACATTAATTGGAAATATATATAGATTTTATACGGAACGAAGAATGTATTATTGGAAAGGTTGGTGTGTTTGTGATGATCCAGAAAGAAGAAACAGTAGCAGGCGTAAAAACTTCAAGTAAATATACTGAAGATTGGTTACCTGTAAAACAAATAATGAATGGGATGATTCAGTTAGATAATGGTTATTATGTTACTGGTATAAAAGTATCTCCTAAAAATATTTTTATTCTTGATAAAGGGACACAAGATGCAATAATTTTTAATCTAAGAAATTTTTATAATATGATTGATTATGAGTTTTGGTTAGTGGTTGCTGATAGACCAGTAGATATTAATATTTATTTATCACAATTGCAATTATTATATTCTAAAACTAATAGTGGAATTATTCGAAAAATTATTATGCAAGATATAAATAAAGCTAATATGTTTATGGGTGCTGAATATAACGTTGTTGATACTGAATATTATATTTTATTTAAAGAAAAAAGATTAGAAATTATTCAAAAAAGAATTCATAACTTAATTAGTGCTCTTGCTAATTGTAGTATAAATTCAACACAAGTTTCTAATGCTGATTTGAGAATGATTTTGGATAACTTCTTAAATGGTGGTAATAAATCTACGCTTGGGACGGTGATTCCGGTATGAGTTTAAAAAGTGAAATAGCTCCTAAAGGTTTAAATTTTAAACCAACTGAATTTATGATTGGTGATAAATATGCTTGTATAATGACTGTTGTTTCTTATCCAAAGTATATAGATTATGGCTATTTATCTAATTTGTCTAATATTTCAGGAGTAAAAATTGTAGTTAAACATATTCCGATTGAATTTTCAACACTACAAAAAATGCTAAATAAAGAAATTGCTGATTTGAAAATGCGTTATCAAACAGAAAATGATAAGACAACGCAAGAAAGAATTCGTCAAGATTATGAATCATTGGAACAATTTATTTCGATGTTAGCATCATCACAAGCAAGAATTTTTGATTTTCAAATGCACTTAATGGTGGTTGGAGATAATAAAGAAGAATTAGAAATGAAAAAAATGCAATTGCGTAGTTATATCGATGCTTTAGGAATGCGAGCTGTACCATTAATGTTTGAACAAGAAAAAGTGTTAAAATCAATAATACCAATATTCCCTAAACAAGATATTGAAAATAGAATTGGAACTCCTATTCCTTCAGTAACTATTGCAGCAATGTATCCATTTGTATTTGATAGTATAAAAGATCCAGAAAATGCTATGCTTTTGGGAGTAGATTTTTCTGGAGGTGTAGTTTTATTTAATCAATTTTTGTACAAAATTAAGCGTGAACACAATAGAAATAATGCTAATTTAATTATTTTAGGTACTTCTGGTTCTGGTAAATCTACAGCGGCTAAATTGTTGTTACGTTCACATATTCGTAATGGTTATAAAGTAGTAGCAATTGATCCAGAGGGTGAACTTGAAGAAATGTGTAAAACAATGAATGGTAGTTTCCTTGATCTTGGTAAAGGCGGAGATTTTGGAATGATAAATCCTTTGGAAATTGTTGTAGATGCTGATGACGAAGAAATGGAACAGGGGTTAGGTTATACGGTTTTAACAAGAACAATTCAATCTTTAAAGGCTTTTATGAAATATTATTCGCCTAGTATTGAAGATGATGTTTTAACAATGTTTAGTGAAGTAGTTCAGGATACCTATAAAAGATATAAAATAGATTATGATACTGATTTTAGAACATTTACTTCTAATGATTATCCAACTTTTGATGATGTTTATGCTACTATAAAAGGTCGTCTTTTATCAATGCCAGAAAAAACGCATGAAAAAGATGTTATGGAAAGACTAGAATTGAAGGTTAGACCATTAGTTAAAGAGTTGCGTTATTACTTTACTGGACATACTACTTTAAAAATAGATAGTGATTTAATAGTTTTTAACATTAAAGAATTAATGACTTCTGATGAAAATATTCGAAATGCTTTATTCTTTAATATTTTGAAATATGCTTGGGGATTATGTTTGGATAAAACTATTACTTCTGTTTTATCTGTTGATGAAGCACATGTCTTGTTATCTAGTCGAAATGAACTCGGAGCAGAGTTCTTAGCACAAATTCAAAGACGTAGTAGAAAATATAATGCAGGAACAATTATTATTACACAACAACCAACAGATTTCGCAGCACCTAATTTGATAATGCATGGTAAAGCTATTTTTGATAATGCTTCTTATTACTTAGTAATGGGCTTAAAGAAACAAGCTGTTGAGGATTTGGGATTATTAATTGATCTTAATGAAAATGAAATGGATAGTATTAAATATTATAATCAAGGTGAAGCTTTATTTATATGTGGTAGTCGTAGAATGAGAATCCATATTATTTGTACTCAAGAAGAATTAGATTCTTTTGGTGCTGGTGGTGGAATATAAGATAGATATTTTCTAAGGTGATTTTCATATTAGAAAATCTATCTTTTTTGATATTAAGGAGGTGATTCTTATGGATGATGAAAAAATTAATGAAGAAGAGTTAAATGACGGTGAGAATCTAGAGGAAAGTTCTGATTCACAAATGAAAAATTCACGGCGTAAATTTGGGCAACTGGAATTTGAACAAAGTGGTGGTAAAAGAGATTACTATAAGAATCAATCCTTAGCTCATAAGCAAAGAGTTGATAAAGCTCGTGAAGAATTACAAAAAAAAGAAAAAACTTATAAAGATAAAGATGGAAATGAAAAATTAAAAAGTAAAAATTTATTAGATCGTTTTAATGATAAGCGTAATTTATCTAAAGCGAGAAGTGCAGCTTTAAGTAATAAAATTAGTGGCTTAAAAAGTAAAGCGTATACAATGCGTCATCCTGTTGATGCTTTAAAAATAAAAATACTTAATTATGTAAAATATAGGTTACTTATTGGTTTGGGAATTGTAATAGCTGTTATTATTATAATCGCTGCGTTTGTGGTGCTGTTTACAGATAGTGGTGGCAGTAAAGTTGCTAGAGGTCGTGTTTATAATGCTGAATGTAGTTCCATTACAGTAGTTGAATCAAATACTGGTAATAATGGTACTTATGATATCGAAGAATATGTAGCTGGTGTTGTTTTTGCTGAAGTTGGTGGTTTTAATAACATGGGAGTTTTTGAAGCGACTGCAATAGCTGCAAGAACTTTTGTGTTAAGAAATCATAGCAATTGTACGATTGCCGGTAACTCTACTAAACAAGCATTTAAACCAACTACTGATGAAAATATTATTCAAGCTGTAAAAAATACAAATGGTTATGTCTTAATGAAAGATGGAGAATTAATATTGACTCAATATGATGCTTTAGCAATTATTGGAGAAAGTGGTAGTGATTACATTATTAGTCAACAAAATCAAAGAATTCCTAAATCATGGGTGCATGAACATATTTCTGACGCTAGTTTAGAATATTACAAAAATCATTATCATGGTAATGGTATGAGTCAATGGGGAGCTTATTATTTAGCAACTGAAAAAGGATATAATGGTGAACAAATATTATCTTATTACTATGGTAATGATGTTGAGTTTGTTTCGATTTTTGCTAGTGGTAATTATGAAAATTATACTGTTGCCACTTCAACTGGTGGTGCTGATCAACTAACAATGTCGTTAGAAAAGTTTTTGAATCAAAATGGAGATTCAGTTGAATCTTTTAATGATGAAATGATGGAAAGTGTTATTAGCGCAGGTCCTGGAACTAGATATGGAGTAGTAGCTGCAGTTTCTTCAGTAGTTGGCAAATTATGGGAAGAATATCAAATTCGTTTGCCTTATACTTATTGTGGAGCTCATTATTGTAATATTACTTCTGGTGGTGTAAATGTTAATAAAACTGGTGGTACTTATTATGGAGTTGACCCAGATTGGGGCAGTTATATAGGCAATTTCTATTTTAGCGGTTATGGTCCTTACAGTTATTATGGACCTGATTGTTCAGGATTTATTGCTTGGGCTTTATATAATGGAGGTTTTGGTAATACCATTGGTGGTGCTGACACACAAGGAACTTGGGGGCCTAAATATCGAGTTGGCGGTTCTTATGTTGGACAACCTGGAGATTTAGTTTGGCGTTCTGGACATATTATGATGATTATTGGTGTGGATACAGAAAATAAACTATATTATATTGCACATGCATCTAGTGGAACTAATGGAGTTAAAATTGATAAAGTTAATTATACAAGTCCTGGTAGTTATTTTGGCTCTTCTTACATAGTTGATATGACGGGATTTTATCAAAGAAATGCAATTGTTAATAGTGCAGAGGAGTATGAACAAAGATTTTTAAACGGAATGAAAATTTGAATGAGGGGTTAATGATGAAAAAAATATTGTTTTTAAGTATTTGTTTAGTATTGTTGAGTGGTTGTCAAGCTGAGTACAATTTAAATATTGGTAATTCTATTAGTGAGGATTTAATCATTACAGCTGCTGATAATTCGGAAAATAATTTGTTAAAGACTTATAAAGGTACTTTGACAGCTAATATTGATGATCAAATTAGTAGTGAGTCAAATGAAAAAATTGATGGGATAGAATATTATGATATTTATTTTGATAATGGATTAAATTTTAAATATAATTTTTCAAATAGTAATTATTTAAAATCTTCTATCGTTAATACATGTTATAGGTATTTTAATTTTGTTGATGATAAAAATACTTTTACATTATCTACTACTAAAGAATTTTTATGCTTTAATTTGTATCCAAGTTTAGATAATGTTAAGGTAAATATTACTACTAGTTCTAAAATTGAAGAGCATAATGCTGATGTGGTAAATGGTAATATTTATACTTGGATTTTGACTAAAGATAGTAGTGATAATTCTATTTATATGTATACTAATAAGACCAAAGAACAAATTAGTGATGATGAGCAAATAATTAATCCTGGGGATCAAGGTAATACGGAAAATGGTGAAGAAAAAAAGAATAATGAAAATGAGTATATTTATGTTTTAGTAGGTTTAGGATTATTTGGAATAGTTTTGCTAATCTCTTTTAAGATAAAAAAATAAAGACGGGATTGATAGTATGGATGATAAAAATAAGGAATATATAGATGATGAGTTATTGGATAATGAAGAAGAGTTACAAAATAGTGAAGATCTTTTAAGTTCTGATCAGCAAATGACTAGTTCTCGTCAAAAGTTTGGTCAAAAGGAATTTATTCAATCTGAAGGTAAAAGAGATTATTATAAGAATCAAGCAATGATGCATAAACAAAGAATAGATAAAGCTAAAGAAGAAGCTAATAAATCTCAGAAAACGGTAAAAGATAAAAAGGGAAATGATATTGTAAAAAATAAAAACTTTGTGGATAAAATGCGCGATAAAAAAAATTTAGCACAAGCTAAAGGTGCTTCTTTAGGAAATAAAGTAAGTGGCTTAAAGAGTAAAGCTTATACTATGATGCATCCTGTTGATGCTATAAAGATGAGAATTCTTAATTATGCAAAATATAAATTGCTTATTGGGTTAGGAATTATTATTGCTGTTATTATAATTATTGGAGCATTTGTGGCTTTATTTACTGATGGAGATTCTAATAATAAAACGTTTTCTTCTTCCTATTCTAATTCGGCTTATTGGTGGCCTATTGGAAGTGCTGATGTTGATGAAAATGGACTTTATAGTGGACAACCTGTTGGGGTAACTATTACTAGTGATTATGGTTATCGTATTCATCCGATATCTGGTAAGAGTTCTTTTCATAACGCAATAGATATTGGGATTCCAACAGGTACTCCAATTATTGCCATGGCTGATGGAACTGTAACTAAGACGGTTACTGGTTGTATAGTTGGTGATTATAATTGTGGTGGTAGTTGTGGAAATTATGTCGTATTGTCACATCGAGATGGTTTGTCTACTATGTATTGTCATAATTCTACTGTAGAGGTAAAAGTAGGAGATAATGTAAAACAAGGGCAAATGATTGCTAAAGCAGGAACTACCGGTAGTTCTACGGGGCCGCATTTACATTTTAATATTAAATTAAATGGGGCGAGTGTTAATCCTTTAGATTATGTGAGTGCAAGTGATCCTCGTCCTATAAATATGGTCGGTGGCAATTTTGGTGATTTTT
>CALVJF010000032.1 GCA_944331885.1 uncultured Bacilli bacterium | reverse complement strand
TTAATTTCTCTTTGAAAAGCTTCAGTAATTTTCTCTCCTTTAGCAACATGCCCAGAAGCAGTTGTATATAAAGTATTTGTATCTTTTCTAATTTGAAAGAAAACTTCTCCGTTTGTATTGTATAACCAACAATGCACTGTATTGTGCCAAAGTCCTTTAGCATGTACTTCTTCTCTTGAAGCAAATCCTAAATATTTACCATTTTCGTCATAATAATCAAGCATTTCCATATAATCACCCTAGGTAATTATACAACATTTATTATTAAAGTTATAATATTTTGTCAATAATGCCATATTTTAAAGCTTCTTTTGCATTCATGTAATAATCTCTTTCTGTATCTTTTTTAATCTTTTTTAAACTATTGCCAGTATTTTTAGCCAAAAGAGAATTTAATTTCTCTTTTAATTTTAATATTCTTTCAGCAGCAATTTGTATTTCTGTAGCTTGGCCACTAACTCCTCCCAATGGTTGATGAATCATTACCTCGCTATTTTCTAATGCACAACGTTTCCCTTTAGTACCACTTGCTAGTAAAAAGGCAGCCATTGATGCAGCAATACCAACAACAACTATTTGAATATCACTTTTAATATAATTCATTGTATCATAGATTGCCATTCCAGCAGTAACACTTCCTCCTGGACTATTTATATATATATAAATATCTTCATTATTTATGGAATCTAAATAAAGTAGTTCACTGATAATAATATTACTTGTTATATCAGTTATTTCTCCATTAATAAAAATAATTCTATCTCTAAGTAATCTACTATATAAATCAAAAGCAAGTTCACCATTATATTTTTTTTCGATAACTGTTGGAATAATATTCATTAATTTCACCTATTAATATAATAGACACTCTATAACCAAAATATAATAAAAAAATATGACAAATATTAAAATATTTGGTAGAATAAAATAAAGATAAAGGGGAATATTTATGAATGACACAATAAAAGTAGATTTCGCTAATCAGCCAAGTAAAATTATTAAAAAAGGCACAAGATACTATGAATTATTAGATTTAGAGAATAATCCCAACTATATTGGTATCCGTGCAAATAAAGAGCTAGTTTCTTTAGATATGCGTATAAGTAATGATGATTTTATTGAATTTGTTGACATTCAATCTGTAATTGGTAACAAAATTTATCAAGCTGGAGTAAAATTCGTTTTGGAAGTTGCTTTGAAAGAAGCCTTCGGAAAAGAATATGAAGTTATATTTAATCATTCAATAAGAAGAGGAATTCATATTAATATTAAGGGACCAAAGGTATTTTCTGAAAATGATACTCTTAAATTAAAAGAACAAATGGCCAAAATAGTAGAAGAGCAAGTGCCAATTCAACGATTAAATATTGATAAAGCTGAAGCAATTCAATTTTACAATTTAATTGGAGCCAAAGAAAAAGCTCAAAATATTCACAATGTAACAAATGAAATAGTAACATTATATAAATTAAAAAATAATATAAACTATTTTTACGTAGAAATGCCTCATAACACACGTAATTTAAAAAATTTTGATCTACACTACATAAGCAATAATGAAATAGTCCTATTATTTCCAAATCGAGAAAATTATAATGAAATAGCGCCATACATTCATTACGAGAAAGTAATTAAAAATTATAAAAATAATAAATATTGGCTTAAAGAACAAAAAGCAACTTATCTAGCTCAAGTTAATGAAATGGTATCAAATTTTCATATAGCTGATTTAGTAAAATCAACAGAAATGTTTTTTAACATCAATATTGAAAAAATTGTTGAAGCAATTATTAATCGTAAAGCTAAATTTGTCATGATTGCTGGACCTTCATCTTCAGGAAAAACCACTACAACTAAAAAAATATCGTTAACCCTTCAAGCCTTAGGTTATAAACCTTTTATGATATCTGTTGATGATTATTTTAAAGAAAGAGAAGAAACTCCTAAAGATGAGAACGGAAATTACGATTTTGAGAGTTTAGAGGCAATTGATACAAATTTATTAAGTACTCAACTACAAGATCTAATTGCTGGAAAAACTGTAAAAATGCCACGTTTTGATTTTGTGCAAGGAATAAAAATTTTTGATAAAGAAGTTAAATTACCTAATAATAGTATTATCCTAATGGAAGGATTACATTGTTTAAATGATCAATTGACTCCAACAATTGCCAATGATTTAAAATATAAAATATACTTAAGTCCTTTTATGCCTCTTAATGTTGATCGCCATAACTATATTTCTTCTACCGATGTGAGAATTTTAAGACGTATTGTTCGTGATAAAAGAACAAGAAATCGTGACGTTGATCACACAATTGGTTATTTAGAAACATTAAGAAAAGGAGAAGAAAAATACATTTATCCATTTATAAACCAGGCCGATACTATATTAAATACAGCAATGGCTTACGAAATAGGAGTATTAAAGGTATACGCCGAACCACTATTATATTCAATAGATGGCAACTCTCCTTATTATGAAGAAGCTCGAAGATTAATTAATTTCTTAAAGGGATTTTTTCCAATCCCTTCAGAATACGTTAATGACGACTCTGTTTTAAGAGAATTCATAGGAAATAGTATATTTGAATAAAGAAAGAGGATGAAATAATGATTAAAGTAGCAATAAATGGTTTTGGAAGAATAGGCAGATTAGCGTTTCGTGAAATGATTACCGGAACGGAATTTGATATTGTTGCCATCAATGACTTAACAGATGCTGAAACATTAGCTTATTTATTAAAGTACGATACTAACCATCGTAGTTTTCATGAAGAGGCTATTTCATATGTTGATAACTATTTAGTTATTAACAATCAAAAAAAGATTCCTATATTTAGTGAAAAAGATCCATCTAACTTACCTTGGAAAGATTTAAATGTCGATGTAGTCTTAGAATGTACCGGCTTATTTACTAAGGAAGAAAATGCTCGTAAACATTTAGAAGCTGGTGCCAAAAAAGTCATCATTTCCGCTCCAGCTAAAGGAAATGTTAAAACAATTGTTTATAATGTAAATGATAATATTTTAGATGGTAGTGAAGAAATTATTTCCGCAGCTTCTTGTACTACTAACTGTTTGGCACCTGTTTTGAATGTTATTAATAATAATATCGGCATAATTAAAGGATATATGACTACGGTTCATGCTTTCACTAATGATCAAGCTACTCTTGATGTACCACACAAAAAAGGAATAAGAGCTCGCCGTGGTCGTGCTGCCTCAATGAATATAATCCCAGCCTCAACTGGAGCAGCCAGTGCCATTGGAGAAGTTATACCTAGCTTAAAAGGAAAATTAGATGGCAACGCATTTCGTGTTCCAGTAAGTGATGGTTCAGTTATAGATGTTACTTTAGAGTTAAAAAGAAATACTAGTGTTGATGAATTAAACGATTTATTTATTAACAATCAAAATGAAACTTTAAAAGTAACTTCTGACCCAGTAGTTTCCAGCGACATATTAGGTAAAAAATGCGGAGCTTTGGTCGATTTATTATCAACATCAGTTTTAGAAACAGAAGGAAAACAATTAGTAAAAATAATTGCTTGGTATGACAATGAAATGGGCTATACTGCTCAAATGATTAGAACAGCTAAAAAATTAATGCAAAAGAGTATTTAACTCTTTTTTTGTGTAATATTATAACTTAATGTAAAGTAATAAATTAAATATTTGCAGCTAAGCATTTAATATTATATAATTATGAAGAAAATCGGAGGTTTTATGAAAAAAATAGTAAATGAAATTGATATTGATAATAAAAGAGTAATTGTTCGTTGCGATTTTAATGTACCTATAAAAAATGGGAAAATACTAGATAGCAGTAAAATTGATGCCGCAACAGAAACAATTAATTATTTAATTGAACACAATTGTAAGATAATATTACTATCCCATCTTGGAAAAGTAAGAAGTGAAGCAGATAAGCAAAAAAATACTTTAAAACCAGTTTTTGAATATTTAAAAACTATTTTAAAAACCAATGTTTATTTTTACGAAAAAACTCGTAGTTTAGATTTAGATAATAAAGTAAAAGGACTTAACAGCCGTGAAGTACTATTAATAGAAAATACCCGTCATGAAGATTATCCAGATAAATTAGAAAGTAATAATGATATTCAATTAGCAATGTATTGGTCTAATCTAGGGGATATATTTGTTTTAGATGCATTTGCCTCAGCCCATCGTGCTCACGCTTCAACTTGTGGAATTGCAAAATTCATACCAAGTTGTTACGGCTTTTTAGTAGCTAAAGAAATGGCTAACTTAGATAAATATGTCAATCATCCAGAACATCCATTTACGATAGTAATGGGAGGAGCCAAAATGGATGACAAACTAGCTTTAATAAAAACATTAATAAAAAAATGTGATTTTATGCTTTTAGGTGGTGCCCTAGCAAACACTTGCCTAAAGGTATTAGGTTATGATATCGGCTCTTCACTAGCTAGTGATAAACCAGAAATTCTAAAAGAAGTTTACAAAATAGTTAATGAATATAAAGAAAAAATAATTCTTCCTACTGATGCTATAATCGGTCGCTCGTATGATGCTAATTTTGTTGATTATGTGACAATTAACGAATTAAATATAGATGATTCAATAAATGATATTGGTGTCAAAACTTTGAATCAATACCGTGAAATAATAAACAATAGCACCAAGACACTTTTTATGAATGGAACTGTTGGAAAATACGAAGATAAACGATTTGCTAACGGAACAAAAGAATTATTAGAAATGATTAAAAATAGTCCTTGTACTAAAGTTGCCGGTGGCGGAGATGCTTTAAGTGCCATAAACACTTTTGGTTACCAACAATACTTCAATTATCTATCAACAGGTGGCGGAGCAACTTTAGAGTACATCGCCAATGGCTCTTTAATTGCGCTTGATGTTATAGCAAAGGAAAATTAGAATGAAATATATAGTTGCCAATTTAAAATCGAATAACGATTTAAACACAATGCTTAAATACAACGACGAGTTACATCATTTTCCAAATTTACCCATAAATCTTATCGTTTGTCCCTCTTATCCATTCTTAAGCATCTCAACACCAGATAATTATTATTTAGGTGCGCAAAATATATCACGCTACGAAGCAGGATCATATACTGGAGAAGTTAATGGCCAACAACTTAAAAGCCTTGGCGTTTCATATGTAATCATTGGTCACAGTGAACGCCGTAAACTTTTTTTGGAAGACGAAGAAGCAATAGTTCAAAAAATGAATAACGCTTTTTCTAACGATATAAAAGTAATATTATGCGTCGGTGAAGATATTTTAGATTATCAAACTCAAAATACATCAAAAATTTTAGAACAACAAATTGCAACCGTACTAAATGAATTTAATAGAGACCAAATAAAAAATGTCATAATAGCTTATGAACCCATATGGTCAATAGGTACTGGAATAACGCCATCAATTGACAATCTTAAATCTAATATAGAATTTATAAAAAAAATAATTAATGATTATTATGAATTAGAATTGCCAGTTATATATGGTGGAAGTATCAACCAAAATAACATAAATTACATTAAATCAATATCTTGTTTAGATGGTTTTATTATTGGCGAATCTGCAATTAATATTCAAGAATTTAAATACCTACTTGACACTTATCTAAGCTAACGACATGGTTTGACAATCATTGACATATTAAGACAAAGTATTTTCTAGTATTTTGTCTTTTTTCATCTTATAATATAATTGCGTGCAGTAAATATAAAATACAAGGAGAAAAAAATGAAAAATAAAATTAACGTTTTAGTAATTGATGATAATATCAATTCTATAGAACGAATTAAGAAGTATTTTAGTAACCACGCAGTAATCAATGTAGTAGATAGTGCCAATGATGGTGAAGAAGGGCTTACAAAGATTAAAGAATATCAAAGTATGATTGATATCATCGTTATGGATATTATAATCCCTAAACTAGATGGTATAGCACTTTTAGAAAAATTAAAAGAACTAAACATTCACAAAAAGATAATAGTTTTAACAAGTTATAGCCAAGAAGAAACTATACGTAAAATAAGTGAATATAAAATAAATTACTATATGCTAAAACCTTTTGATATGTTAAGTTTAAACAATCGTATTCTTGATGCTTATAATGATCAAGAAATTATTTATCAACCAGAAGGTGAAAGAATCAAGTTATCTATCAGTAAATTACTTCATGATTTAGGAGTACCATCACATATAAAAGGTTATCAATATATTCGTGAAAGTATTTACTTAATGTATAAAAATCCCGATTTAATTGGCGGAATTACTAAAGAATTATATCCAGAAATTGCTGACAAATTTTCTACAACTTCTTCTCGCGTTGAAAGAGCAATACGTCATGCAATTGAAGTGAGTTGGAATCGTGGCGATTATGATTTAATGGAAGAAATTTTTGGCCATAGTGTCGATTATGATCGTGCTAAACCAACAAATTCAGAATTTATTGCAACCTTAGCTGATAAAATACGCATCGATAAAAAAATGCTTGCTAGAGCTTAAACTACATTATGTAGTTTTTTTTAATTTTAAATTATGCTATTATTTAAATAAGGTGATGCTATGAAAAAAATCTTAACAATAATTCTTGATGGCTTTGGGATGCGTGAAGAAATAAAGGGAAATGCTATTAAATTAGCTAAACCTACCAATTTTATAAATTTATGGAATAATTATCCTCATTGTTTATTAAAAGCTAGCGAAAAAGCTGTTGGTTTAACAGAGGGACAATTCGGTAATAGTGAAGTTGGCCATTTAACTATTGGCGCTGGTCGTTTAATTAAACAAGGCATACGCCGTATCGAAGATGCTTTAAATAGTGAAGAAATTTTAAAATCGGAAAATTATCAACAAATGATTAAATATATTAAAGATAATAATAAAGCAGTACATATAATGTATTTAGTTAGTGATGGTGGTGTTCACTCGCATAATAAATTTGCTCTAAAAATGTTAGAATTATTACATCGCGAACAAATAAAAAAAGTTTACTTTCATCTTATAACCGATGGTCGTGACACAGCCCCAACTAGTTCGTCAACTTATATAAATGAATTAGCCAAAAAAATAAATGAATTACAAATTGGAACAATAGGAACTATTTGTGGTAGATATTATGCCATGGATCGAGATAAAAATTGGCCAAGAACTAAAATGTATTATGAACTTGTAACAAGAGGTGTAGGATTAACAAGCCAAAATATCTATCAAACTATCGACGCATGTTATAAACGTTCAACTACTGATGAATTTTTGCCACCAATTTTAATTAACTCTAATTCTTTAATTAAAGATGGAGATTGTTTATTATGGCTTAATTTCCGCGCCGATCGTGCCAAACAAATTTTAAATGCATTAACTAATCCCAATTTTACAGAATTTCATACTAATTTAATGCCCAATTTAAAACTATATTCTTTTTTTGAAGTAGATGATAATATTCCGAGTCATCCATTTTTACCTGAAGAAGAAATTGATAACACCCTTGGTAGCTATATTTCTCAACTTGGTTTATCTCAAGCAAGAATTGCCGAAACTGAAAAGTATGCCCACGTAACTTATTTTTTTGATGGTGGCAAAGAGTTAAAGTTAGATAAGTGTGATCGTTATCTTATTCCATCACCCAAAGTGGCAACCTATGATATGAAACCAGAAATGAGTGCTGTAGAAATAACAAAAACAGTTATTAAATGCATGGAAAAAGACTATGATTTTATTTTAATGAATTTTGCTAATCCAGATATGGTAGGACATACCGGCAATTTAGAAGCGACTATTAAAGCCATTCAAGCAGTTGATGTATGTTTAGGAAAAATAGCAGAAGTAGCTAACGATAATTTTTATACCATGGTTATACTTGCTGATCACGGAAATGCCGAAATAATGCTTGATAAAAATAATAATCCAGTAACTACCCATACCACAAGTTTAGTTCCATTCATTATTA
>CALVJF010000031.1 GCA_944331885.1 uncultured Bacilli bacterium | reverse complement strand
CGACATAGCGTAACTGGCAGCGCAACTGACTTGTAATCAGTAGGTTGGGGGTTCGACTCCCTCTGTCGGCACCACTTTTGGAGGGATAGCGAAGTGGTCAAACGCGGCAGACTGTAAATCTGTTCCTTCGGGTTCCATGGTTCAAATCCATGTCCCTCCACCATTTCTGATTTGCCTCGTAGCCAAGTGGTAAGGCATCAGACTTTGACTCTGACATTCCGGTGGTTCGAACCCACCCGAGGCAGCCATTTTATTATTCGTCTCGTTAGCTCAGTCGGTAGAGCATTTGACTTTTAATCAAAGGGTCATGCGTTCAAGTCGCATACGAGACACCATTTGTTAATAACTCCTATTTAGGAGTTTTTAATTTGTTTTTTAATAGTTGATATAAATAATTAAAAGGTGTATAATTATTTTAGATGGAGGTTTTTTTTATGGATAAAGAAAAGTTAGGCTATTATGAAATTCTTAATAAGATATTTGCGTGTTTAATTATTATTATTGCTTTATTAGCAATGAATTTAATTTATAACGTTGCTGGTGGAGGGTCTACTACAAAAAGTACTACTGATGAGGAATCTACTAGTGAAAATGCAAACTATGATACATCTGATTTAAATCAAGTAGATGCTGCGGGAGCTATTAAGTTATTTGATAGTGAAGATCCACAAGTTATTCTTTTTGGAAGACCTGATTGTGGTGTATGCGTTTCTTTCTTACCAATAATTAAAGAAGCACAAGAAGATTTAGGATTTGTTACTAATTATGTTGATATTAATGAAGTAGAACAAGATGATACTTTAAATGAATTGTTGGATATGATGGATGTCAAAACTACGGTTAATTTAAATGGTGAAGATGAAAAAGGAACTTTTGGAGAATTTTATGGTTTAACACCTACTGTTATTATTGTTAAAGATGGAAAAATGAAAGCTGGTATAGTTGGTTATAAATCTTATGATGATTATGTAAAATTCTTAAATGATAATGGAATAAAAGCTGCTAAATAAAGCAGTTTTTATTTTGGCATAATAAAAAACCAGTATATTACTGGTTTATTTTTAAATGGTCGAGAAGACAGGATTCGAACCTGCGACCCCTTGGTCCCAAACCAAGTGCACTACCAAGCTGTGCTACTTCTCGAAAAATATGGTGCGCCCAAAGGGAGTCGAACCCCTAACCTTTAGATCCGTAGTCTAACGCTCTATCCAATTGAGCTATGGGCGCATACCTTTGGATAACCAAATGCAATATAATTATATGCTTTATATTTTAAAAAATCAAGTATTTTAAGAAAAAAATGTTAATTTAGGAAAATAATTAACATTTTTTATCTTTTTAGTAATAATTTATGAACTTTTTCATAATTTTCTTTAGTTCCGGCAGAAAAGTGATTTAGTGGTATTGGATCAGTTTCATATGCTATTCCTAATGCTTTTAATTCTTCAGGATTATAAATGACAACGCCATCACTTTCTTGATTAGTTAATTCTTTAATTAAACAAGCGGTACTTTTTAATAAAGCGTTTTTTTCACTTTGAGGATCAATTGAGCTGCCAGAGACGATATATTTTGAAAGGTCTAGTTGAGCTTGAGAAAAAGTTGGGTTATAAATGCCTTGACTGTTCTCTTGTTCGAAGCCGTAAGCATTGTCAATAAGTAATTTTATTAAATGACATAGCCATTTATTCTTAAAACCTAGTTGAGGCATTTTGCTATTAATAAGTTCAGTATTGGCTAAAGGAGAACCTAAGATAGGGGGATGAATGGCTACTACTTTATGAATGTGTTTTGAAGATGTAGCGTACAATCCGATTAAGCCTCCATAACTATCAGTAATTAAGTCTACTTCATCTAATTTAGCTATCTCTAAGGCTTGGATTAAGTTATTACTAAAATTTTGGGCATTTAATTCACTTTTATTGGCATGATAAGGATAATCATAAAACCAAGAGCCATCAAAAAGATTATGGCCTTCGTCACTTGTAAATCCAGTTTGTTCTAATAGATGTAATCGATGTTCCATTTGACCACCAATATAAATTGTTGGTCTTTTACTAGAATTATAATTTTGTCGATTAAAGTATAAGCTTCCTAAGGAATTTACTTTATATCTTTCTTTACCTTGACGGTAGTTATTCATAAAATTTCTCCTTTGCAAGTGGTTATTTTAACATATTATAAATAAATTAACAATTTATTAGTTGGTTTTTAGTAATAAAAATTTTATAATTGTATTGAGAGGAGTTTAAACATATGATTGGTGTTATAGATTCAGGAATAGGGGGATTAAGCACTTTATATGAAATTTTAAAGTTAAATCCTAATTGTGATTATGTTTATTATTTGGATTCAATTAATAATCCTTATGGCTCTAAAAGTGAAAAAGAATTAAAAAAAATTGTCTTTAATAATGTTATTAAGTTAAGGAAAAAAGGTTGTAAAATCATTGTTTTGGCTTGTAATACAGCTACAGCTATATGTATAGATGAATTACGAACTACTTTTAATGATTTGATTTTTGTGGGTGCTGAGCCCGCAATTAAAACGGCTTGTGATGCGGCATATAAAAATATATTAGTTTTGGGTACTCCGTTAACTGTTCGTAGTAAAAGGGTTAATAGTTTGGTAGAAAGATATAAACAAGAAAAGCAAAATGTTATTTTATATGCTTGTAAAAACTTGGCTAATATTGTTGAAAAGCGAAATATATTAGAAGTTGAAAAAGAGTTAAATAAAATAAAAAAAGAATTGAATTGTTGCTATGATTGTATTGTGTTAGGATGTACACATTATTGTTTGATAAAAGAGGAAATAAAAAAAATATTGGGAATTGATGCTGTTATTGATGGTAACAAAGGAATTGCTAATAGAATTAAGAAGTTAAATCCTTTAGAAGGCCAAGGTTACGGAGAAATTATTTTAACTGATGATAAAATAAATTTAGAAGAAGTTAAGGAAATTTTAGGGAGTTGTAAAGTATGTTAGAAATAAATAATTATGCTTATGCTTATGAGAAAAATAAATATATTTTAGAAAAATTAAATTTAAAGGTAAATAATGGAGAAATATTGGCTCTTGTTGGTCCGAATGGTGCCGGAAAAACCACATTAATTAAATCTTTAGTAGGAATTAATTTAGATTTTGAAGGGGAAGTTATATTTGAACAAGTTAATTTAAAAAAAGATGATATTAATTATAAAAAACTTTTAGGGTATGTTGCTGATGAGCCTATGCTTATTGATTATTTAACTGGTAGACAATATTTAAATTTTATTGCAGATGTTTTTGAAATTAGTATGGATGATCGAAAAAAGAAAATGGAGAAGTATATTAACTTATTTAATTTGCAGGATTTTATTGATAGCTTGATAAATACTTATTCACATGGTAATAAGCAAAAGTTAGTTATAGTTGCTGCTTTAATTCATAGTCCAAAGTTATTAATACTTGATGAGCCATTTGTTGGTTTGGATCCACAAGCAATAGTTATTTTAAAGGATATTTTAAAGGATTTGAGAAAAAGTGGGGTAATTGTAGTGTTTTCAACACATCTTTTGGCGATGATTGAAGGTTTATATGATAAAGTATTGTTTATGAATAATAAAAGGGTTCAATTAATAGAGAATAATAAAGCATTGAATTTAGAAAAAAAATATATGGAGTTTATTGAAAGTGTTTAATTATTTTTTACTTTGTTATTATTCTTTATTAAGTGTTTATAATCGAATAGTTAATTATGATAAAAAGTTAATATTTAGATTATTGATTATTGGAGTGCCAGTATTATTTTTTGAACAATTTTTAATCGGGTTATTTAGATTTTTAGAAAAAGTAAAATTTAATGTGAGCAATTTTGAAAGTTATTTTTGGGCTATATTTCTATTAATTAATATCATTATTTTAGTTTTTAAGAAAAAAAATAACTATCAAATGCAAATAACAGATACTTTGCCTATAACTACTAGTATTAAAAATAGTTTTCAAATTACTATTAGTTTTTTGAAAATTATTGTAATTGAATTTTTAATTTTTTTTCCTTATCTATATGTTAATTGGAAGAATGTAAATAGTTTGGGATTGTGGATATTGCTATTTACTATGCCAATTATTATTATATTATTTAAGCGTTTAGTAGAATATTTAAATTTTAAAAGATTAAATGTTGTAGTTATAGTAATTACTTGTTTGTTAATTATTTTATGGTATGAGGATATATTATTGGAAATTAAAAAGTATTTTTCTAAAATTGTCAGTGGAGAATTATTATTTATAGTATCTTGGGTGATACTTGTTGTTATTTCTTTAATTTTATTGACATTGACTATTGGATATAATTATAAATTTAGAGTAAAAACTAAACAGCATGTGACAAAGAAAAAAGTCATAAAATGGAGAAAAAGAAATATTGTTTTGGCAATAAATCATGGAGAAATATTAAAAGTACGTTTTTATTTATTTAGTTATATTGATAATTTATTGTATATTTTTTTATATATTGGTTTATTATATTGGGTAAATGATTTTGTAAAAAGTAAAGAATTATTAATGGTAGTTTTAGGCTTAATTGCAGCAATGAGCTTTATTTCAGTTACAGGAATTATTAAGGACGATGATTATAATATTTATTATCGAGTTTTACCAATAAAAGTATCTAATTTTGTAATAGGAAGGATATTATTAAATGGATTATTGATGAGTATTTTATTAGTAATAACTTTGATATTATTAGGATTATTTAGTATTTGGTGGATTGGAATTTGGTTTATAATATTTGTTACTATGAGTTTATTGAGTATATTGATTGATTTAATACTTATTAAATTTAAAATAAGTAAAAATGTTAAATTGCAAATATCGCGTTTGTTAAATGTTTTGGGTAATTTAATAATGGTGATGATTTTTATTTATTTATATTATAATTTTAATAGAGAGTTATATTTAGTTGTTAGTATAATTATATTTGTAATTGTAAGCATTATCGAGTATTTAATTATTAAGATAGTTTGGGAAAATAAAAAAGTGAAACTTTAAGTTTTGCTTTTCTTATGCTATAATTTTTTTAGGATAGGTGATACTTAGTGAATTATGATGCAATTGTAATTGGTGCTGGAAATGGGGGATTAGTGGCTGCCAATGTTTTAGCAAAGAATGGTAAAAAGGTATTATTATTGGAAAAACATCGCGTTCCAGGCGGAGTAGCTACAAGTTTTGTAAGAGGACGTTTTGAATTTGAAGGTGCTCTTCATGAGTTATGTGATTATGGAAGCGGAGAAGTGTATGGTAATTTGCGTAAATTATTTCAAGAATTGGGTATTGAAGATAAGATAGAAATGGTTGATGTTCCAGAGGCATTTCGTGTAATAGCTACTGATGGTGTTAGAGAAGATTATGAAATGCCATTTGGGATAAATAATTTTATTAATAAAATGGAAGAATATGTTCCAGGAAGTAAAAAGTCTTTAACAATATTTTTTGATTTAGCAAAAGAAATTCGAGAAGCAATGAAGTATCTAAGTGATTCTCATGGTAAACCTGATACAAAAGTTTTAAGAGCTAAATATGGTAATTTTATGCGTGTTGCTTCTTATAGTGTTAAGGAAGTTTTAAAAGCTATAAAAATGCCATTAAAAGCTCAAGAAATTTTAAATACTTATTGGGTTTATTTAGGTGTTCCTGAGTCAAAAATGAGTTTTGTGCACTATGCAATTATGGTTTTGTTATACGTAGATTATAAAGCTCAAGTACCATTGTTAAGATCTCATGATTTAAGTCTTACTTTGGAAGAAAATTTTAAAAATTATGGTGGTATTGTAAAATATGGAAGCTTTGTTGAAAAGATTTTGACTGATGAAAACGGAGTAATAGGAGTCCGTTTGAGTAACGGGGAAGTTTTTAATACTAAGCATGTAATTTCGAATGTAATTGCTACAAATGTATATGGAAAATTAATAGATTTCGATAAAGTTCCTAATTTGGAAAAAAAGAAAGTTAATTACAATAAATTAGGGGCAAGAGGATTTGGAATTTATTTAGGATTAAATAGAAGTTGTAAGGAATTAGGTTTAAATAATTATAGTTATTTTATTTATCATACAATGAATAGTGATGAAGAATATAAAAAAATGACAACTATGGATAATGATAGTATGGTAGTTGTATGTTTAAATAATGCTTTACCTAATTGTTCTGAAGAAGGAACTACAATTTTATATTTTACATCTTTATATTTTGGAGATTGTTTTGATAAAGAAGTTACTAAAGAAAATTATTATCATTTAAAAAATCAATTAGCTACAAAATTTATTGAGAGGTTTGAAAATGTATTGGACGTTAATATTCGAGATTATATAGAAGAAATTGAAATTGCAACGCCAGTTACATTTGCTAGATATACTGATAGTCCAGAAGGAGTAATATATGGTTATTCTTTAGAGGAAAACGATGTTATGTTGGCAAGATTGATGAGAATGTATAGTGAAGAAAGTGTTAAAGGTTTACGTTTTTGCGGTGGACACGCAGTAAGGGGTTCTGGCTATAATAGTGCTTATTTATCTGGAGAATTGGCTGCTAAATTAACTTTAGGTGATATGAAAGGGGGAGATAATTAATGAAAAAAGTTAAAGTTAGTTTTTCCGGCTTAAATGATATGTTGAAATTTAAAAATATGGGGAAAAGACGAGAAGAAGCAATTAATGATTGTAGTAATGAAAATTTTTATAAAGAAGCAAATACTAATAAAATTAGTAAAGAACTTCATCCTAAATTTCAACATGTTGTGGTAGAAGATATTATTAATGAAAAATGGGATTGTAAAACTTTTGTTTTAAAAGGTGATAATTGTCAACTTGCTCCTTTTAAAGCTGGTCAATTTGTTAATGTTTATGTGGAAATCGATGGGGTGATGGTAAGTCGTGCTTACTCGATATCTTCAAGTCCCAAAATGGCTCTAGAAAATGAATATCGTATAACTGTTAAAGCAATACGCGAGGGATTAGTTTCTAATTATTTATTGGGGACTTTAGATATAGGTGAAAAATTATTAATTAGTGGTCCAAGTGGCAATTTTACTTATAATCCTCTGCGTGATGAGCAACATATTGTGGGAATTGCCGGTGGAGTTGGCATTACTCCTTTTTATTCATTAGCACAGGCAATAATTGATGGTGATGAAGATTGTTTATTAACTTTGTTTTATGGTGTTAATAAAGAAGATGATATTTTATTTTTAGAACAATTTGATGATATAGTTAGTAAAACTAATAAAGTAAAAGTTGTTTATGTTGTAAGAGATGATGAAGATACAAAATATGAATATGGTTTAATAAATAAAAAATTAATTGATAAGTATGTAGTGAGTAATAGAGTAAGCTTTTATATTTGTGGTCCTTATAAAATGTATACTCATTTAAATGAAGAGTTACAAAAGTATAATTTACCTAATAAATTCTTTCGCTATGAACGGGTTGCTAGTAAAAGTATCGCTAATGGTAAAAAGTTTACTATAACTGTAAAAAAAGGTAATGATTATGTTAAATTTAAAGCTTATGAATATGAAACAATTATGACAGCTTTATATAGAGCTAAAATTGTAATTCCAAGTAATTGTCATAGTGGGACTTGTGGATTATGTAGGACTAAATTGTTATCTGGAGAGGTAATAATGGATAGCGATTATCGAAGAAAAGCGGATGTTAAATATAATTATATTCATCCTTGTGTTACTAAACCAAAGAGTGATTTAGTAATAGAAATTAACTAATAAAATTAACTCAATAACAAATTATTGAGTTTTTTTCTGGATATTTAAGATAAATAATGTTATTCTATTTGGAAATTTAGGAAAGTGATAGTTCATGGTGATATGTCAAAGTTGTATTTTTGAAAAAGTCTATGGTTTTAGTAATGAAAATTTAAAAAGTTATTAAGTGAAAGATATGATATTTTATTATTATCTAATATTTATTTATATTTAGATTGTAATGTTTTAGAATTTTCGAAACTTTTAGCTTCTTTTAATTCGGGGTTGGTTCAAGCTCATTATATTTGGGGTGACTTACCTAATCAAGTAAAGGAATTTAAAAAAGAGGGTTATAGTGCTTATGAAGTTGAAGGACATTTTGATGATAATAAAGATACAGTTTTAATTTATAAGTTATAAAAGGACTATTGTTCTAATAGACTTTTTTTTGTTGCTTTGGTATTA